>JAFEBR010000180.1 GCA_018242565.1 Planctomycetota bacterium
CCGCCAAAGTCGCTTCAAAGAGCTGGTAGGCTCGTTCGATTTTCAGATTCCCCTTTTCGCTTTCAGCCTGCCGAATCGAATTCAATCGTCCGCGGAGAATCTCTTCGACGACCACAACGGGGATCGCTTGCTGTTGGATCGCAATTCGCGATGCCCTCTTCGAGTACTCGGGGTCCCCGACCAGGATCAAGCTGAACACGTCGGCGTCAAAGGCGATCATTGGGGGCGGTCGGCGTCGCGTGTCTGATAAATTTCCGTGCAAATGTCGCGGAGGACAGGGTCGTCGCAGAATTTGCCGGCCAGACCAGAAATACCCCGCTTCCCAATTTCGATGTCGATGAGCTCGCCCGCCTCAACCTTGACGGCCAATTGACTCTCCAAAGCCGCAATGGCTTCGTCTCGAGTCGGGCGAACCGCCTCCAGGGTCGACATGCCCACGACGCTGGCGCTATATTGACCGCCTGACGGCCGTACCACCACAGTCACAGTCATAATTTAACTCTCAGGATTCTCCATCAAACGGGCCTCGTACGGCCGACCATGCTCGGCAAGTGCGTCCGTCATTCTCGCCGCACGAGTGGTTGGAAATACCATTGAATCCGCACGTTTCGCTTTGGTCGATGGTACACCTGGATCGCTACCGAAACAAGCTGTTGGCCGGCGAGAGTTTCGCAGGTCAGGGTTACTCCTGACGCGATCCGGTTGCAACGGGCTGACCGAAAATACGCTGTAACCGGCTTACTGGTAAAATATCTCCGTGCTGGCAAACACCGCTTTGCCCCATGCCGACGTGGCCCGTTTCAACTCCGTCCCATAATCCGAAACTGACAAAGCCTTTGATAGTCGTGCCAAAACATGCGCGTGGTCTGCGACACCGCCGGCTTCGAGACTGGGGCAGCCCAGCTCATTGCTGATCTTCACGAGCCTCTCGTACAGGCCTGTGCAACATTTCGGGTCCTGCCGAAATGGTCGCCGGCCTTGCGTGGAAAAGACCACATGCAAATCAAATTGGTTGAGCGATTGTGCCATGATCGGCTGCTGCCTGGGTGGCTGCCGGGAAATCTGCACAATCCTTTCAGGATTGGTGTATTTGATTGCATCGCCACCCAGGGTCGCCGACAAAGGGTCGGCCACCCTGGGCTGCGCTGCCTTACGCTTTCAGCGTAAACGGAACCCTGAGACACGGAGCCATGAGACACGGAGTCATGATTAAACGAGACGATAAACCATCGTCTACCAAGATCTCGGGTGGCGCAGACGCCTCCCGGGCGACAGACTCGGCTTGCGCAGTAGTGTTTTTTCGGAGCTCAACACACAGCCGTGCGTACCGCCTTACTTCTGCTTCAGCACCCACACTTCGCAGACGTAATGGCGGTTGCGCCAGTTGAGGGCCGTCTCGTCCAGGCGGTCCCACGTCAGTTCCAGGCGTCCATCGGCCAGAGCGGCGGCGGGCACCTCAAACTCCTGTTCCTGAACCTGGTCATAGGTCTCGCCCAGGCGAGAGGGCTTCACTGGCTGACCATCGATCAACAACGGCGAAGTGCGTTGGGCAAACAACCGCACCACGTACCGCCCCCGAGGATCGAGCCCCGCATACGTCATCTTGGGGGGACGATTGAGATACGTGTGCCACGCCAGTCGCAACGGCCGTCGGCGGTCCCCCACCCAGCGCTGTGTCGGAGCAGGCAGATCGTCTTCCAACCGCATCGCGTCGGCCATGTAGAGCAACTTGCCAATCCGAGGCGACTGCGCGACATTCCCCAGGTTGTCGTAGAAATCGCCCGCCTGCGGATGCTGCCAATGCACTATTTGCGCCACCCGCGACACCTGCTCGGCCGGGTCGGCCAACTTTTCCACGCGATCAAACTCTTCTTCCAGCCACCACCGATTATTGAGCGGATAATCGAGGAAATCCATCACCGCACCCCGCTCTGACCCGCTCGCAAAATACCGCTCCAGCCGAGTCTGGTAACCGACCGATTGAAACAGCGCCTCGGCCAACTGGTCGAGTTTTTCATACCAATCGCGCCGAATCGGTTCAGTCGACGCCCGAGCCAGAATGGTGCGGGCCTGCTTCAAAGCCGCGGGAATCTCTTTCCCCTGGGCCCGACTCAACACCCGCAACGCCTGCTCTTCAAGATCGGTCTCGTACAACAGGCGATGACGCGTGTAGGCATCGTAATAGGCCCGGTGCAGATGCAGGTCGAACCGCCAGTCACGAGTTTTCGCCGGCAACTGCTGGTCAAGCTTTTGCCAGGTCAACAACGTGCCATCCACCGAACTGTTGTCCGCCAGGCTGCCGCGCCAGTTTGTTTCCAACGCGAAAATCGCGTCGGCCCCTGCCTCGTTGGCCTCGGGACCGAAGAAATATCGGGCATAGTCACGGGCAAACTCGCGAGGCGAACGTTCCGGCTCCCACCCCAGCAGTGACCACAGGTCCTTGTTGAAGTCGTCATGGATGCCGTCGGAATAGGTCAGAAATCCATTCGTGAACGGCGCCCCCTCGCGATAAATCGCCGTATAGTCCACAGGCCGCGGATTACACGGCTCGCGCCCCAGTGTCATCCCCAACGCGGGATCGAACCAGGGCACTTCATACTGACTGCGGATCGTGTGCGTGATGTCCGGATACCAGCGAATCGGATAGTTCTTAGGCAATCGGGCCCGCGTCGGTTCGAGTGGTGGGCTGCTCGGCCCCATCACCACGCCCCCCAGCCAGGCCGGCTGTTCGTCAGAGACATAACGATAGAAGTCGTCCAGATCACTCGGCGAGAATTTCTGCAACGACACCCACAGTTTCGCCCGGGGATGGTATTTCCGCAGCAGTTCCGCCATCTGCCGGACATGCGGCAGCAAGGTTCGCGCGGGGTTGTCGCCGGGATCGCCCCCCGGCACAAACACCGCATCGATCCGCGGACAGGTGCGATAGAACTCTTCCTGCCGGCGCAGCGCTGCACGCTCTTTCTCAGCATCGGGCAGCCGAAACTCAACCGGAATCCACAGCCAGTATTCGACGTCGTACCGGGCGCATACCTGCGACAGCGCCAGATTCATCTCGCTCCGCGGGACCTTCATGACCGGACTGGGGTCCGAATCCTCAAACGGAATATTCTCGATCGCATTCGCGCCGAAGATCACGAGTTCGCGGATGTACTGGTCGAACTGGGCCACGGTCCAGGCATCCCAACTGTTGGCCCGCGCCCGATACCCCAATTGATGCCCACGCAACGGCACACGCGGCGACAGGTCGACCGCCAGTCCCGCCGGCAGACTCCACCGGCCCCGGCCCCAAGCCGCCGATCGCAACAGTTTGCCCACGCCAAACAACAACCCCCGCGGGTCGCTGCCCGTCACGTAGACGGTCGCTGACTGCGCGGCCGTTCGATCCTGAACCCGAACCGCGAATCCTTCCGCGTGTTTCAAAGTCGGACTGCCAAGAGCCGACGCGGGAATACGATCTTTCCACGCTGGCGGCGTCGAGTTGACTGACAAGGCGATGATCGCCTCGGCCTGCGCCGGCCAGTCGGTGGTGACCTGCCACGTCAGGCCCGTCTTGCGGGCCACCTCTTCAATGAGCACGCGTTCCGCCGCGAGTTCTGCCGCGGGCCGTTCGCCCGCCCGAACGACCACAGTCGCTTTCGAAAAATCGACATCGGCGGCCTGAACCAGTGCCCCCGTTCCCCAGACTCCCAGCCAACACACGCCAAACCACGACACCCACACACGCATGGTAGAACTTTCAGCACTCGGGATTTCAGACCATTCCAAACGCAGTCGCCGGGCGAGCCAGGCACGTGTCGTCGGGCTACTTGGCCTGTTCGATACGATACAGATGCGTTTCACTGCGCAGAATCAGCGATTTGCCCGTCACCGCGGGAGACGCGCGAAACGCACCAGTCAACTGGTTCGCCGCCAGCACTTTGAACGGCAGATCGACCCCCACTACGGTTGTCAGCCCCTTCTCGCTCAAACAGTAAATCCGCCCTTCGGCCATCACGGGTGACGACCAGAAATCTCCCCCGATCCGCTCGGCATAGATCAACCGACCGGTCGCCGCGTCCAGGCAGGTCATCACCCCGGCGTCATCCAGAATGTACAGGTTGTTGCCGATCAGCAACGGCGTCGGATGCCGAGGCATGGCTTTCGCATAATCCCAGGCCACGTGGGTGGCCGTGACGTTCCCGGTTCCCTCGGGCTTGACGGCGAACAGTTTCTTCTGCGTCCCCGACAGCAAAAACACCAGACCATGACCAAACACGGCCCGCGCCGCGGGCGAATGCCCCTCGTAGGTGATCCGCCACAGTTCTTTTCCGGTTTCCGGGTCGTAAGACACCGAGGCCTTCGACGACGGGCTGATCAACTGCTTGCGGCCCCCGGCTTCGATGACAATTGGCGTACCGTAGGCCTTCTTGAAGTCGCCGTTGTCGGTCCCGTACTCAATATTGCGGTCCGTTTTCCAGATCGTTTGCCCCGTCATCTTGTCGAGAGCCACGACATACTGGTAATCGTAATCGTCAAAATGAATGATCAGCTTGCCGTTGTACAGAATCGGAGACGACGCCGGCCCGCGCCAATGCTTGCAGGGCAGATCGGTGCGCGACCAGATCGTTTTGCCCGTCCTGGTATCGACACACGCCGTGCCGTAACTGCCGAATGAGAGGTACACGCGGCCTTCTTCAATGACCGGCGTAGGCGAAGCAAACGTGTTGTATTGCCGGGTCTTTTCCGGTTCCGGCGTTTCGAAGAGCTTCAGGTCATAGACGATCTTGCCCGTTTCGCGATCGACGCAGACGGCGAACGACTGCTTACCATCGTCGGTCGCGGTCGTGATCCAGATCTGGTTCCCCCACACGACAGGAGAAGACCAGCCAATATCATGGATCGGTGTTTTCCAGACGATGTTCTCGGTCTCACTCCAGGTGAGTGGCAGGCCGGTCGAGTCCGAGAGGCTGTTGTGACGGGGACCATGCAGTGCGGGCCAGTTGTCATCGGCCCGGGCGATCGTGAAGGTCAACGCCTGCCATACCAACAGAAGACTGGTCAATCGCCGCATGGAACGCCTCCGAAATTGAAACCGTGTTCATTCAAGGGAGTCTGTGACCAGAACCGCCGAGTCCGCCCCGCGCCATGTCAGACACGAAACGCAAGGATCATCCGCGAGTCCTGAATTGCGTTCCATCGTGGCGCCCGGCCCGCAGGTTTGCAAGCCACGTCCGAACCACGAAAATTGTGTCGCGTCCATCTAAAAACGACACCCGAAATCCAGGCTCTGGCCCAGTCTCAGCGTGAATACCTGCGCAGCGTCTTAAGTGACAACGAAGCCCAGTTCCAACCGCACCGCGCCTTAAACGGGACCGCCGAACAACACCAATTCGGGCCCGTCTCAGTAGCAGTTGCGGACAGTCTGCATATCTTGCTCGGGCCGGTCTCCCGACCGTGCCCCTGCCCAGTTCCGGCTCGGTCTCCCGAGCGCGCCCCAGCTACTTCCGCAACAGTTTCTTGAATTCGCCCCAGGGCCGGGTGTTGGCCACGTCGTCGGCCGTGAGCCCCGCCCGACGTGCCTGCCAGATGCCATACTGCATGACATCCAGTCCGTTCACGCTGTGGGCATCGGTGTCGATGATGATGGGGATTCCCAGATCGCGGGCCGCCGCGGCACCCACGTCGTCGATGTCCAGTCGGCTGGGATGGGCATTGATCTCAATCATCTTGCCATGGTCCGCCGCCGCGCGCAGCACTTCGTCGCGATTCATTTCGGCTCCCGGTCGCTTGCCGATCAACCGCCCTGTCAGGTGTCCGATCGCTTTGACATGCGGATTCCGAATCGCGTTCAGCAACCGCTGCATAATCTGTTCACGCGGCTGTTTCAGGCCGTAGTGCAGCACGGCGATCACCCAGTCCGCCTCGGCCAGCACGTCATCGGGCAGATCGAGGGTGGCATCTTCCAGAATGTCGCACTCGACGCCACACAGCACTTCGATGCCGGTCGTCTGACCGCGAATTTTGTCGATCGCTTTCCAGTGGGCCCGCAGGCGGTCGGCATCGAGCCCGTTCGCCATCGACACTCGTTTGGAGTGGTCGGTAATCGCGATGTATTTCAGCCCGCGCTCTTTCGCCCCCGCGATCATCTCGGCGATTGTCGCCGCCCCGTCAGTGGCCGTCGTGTGCATGTGCAGATCGCCACGCATATCGGCCAGTTCGATGAGCTTGGGCAGCGTTCCCGCTTCAGCCCTTTCGATTTCGCCGCGGTCCTCGCGCAGTTCGGGGGGAATCCAGGGGAGCCCCACCGCCCGATAGACCTCCTCTTCGGTCCGTCCGGCGATCGCCGTGTCGCCCTGGAAGACGCCATACTCGTTGACCTTCAGTCCCCGTTCCTGGGCCCGCCGGCGGATGACAATATTGTGGTCTTTCGAGCCGGTGAAATACTGCAGAGCCGCACCGTACGATTCATCGGGGACGACACGCACATCCATTTCGATTCCCGCTTTGAGGCGGACGCGCTGTTTGGTGTCCCCCCGGGCCAGCACCTTCTCGACCAGCGGATGAGCCGCGACCAGATCCATCGGCGCGGCGGAATCGTTCGACGTGACCAGAATGTCGAGATCGCCAACCGTCTCCCGCCGACGCCGGTAACTGCCGGCCGCTTCGGCCTGGGTCACGGAAGGCAGGCGGCGCAGATCCGCCAGGATCGGCTCGGTGAGTTCTTGGGCATCGGCAAAATACATGCGCGTGCCCGCCTGTTGGGCGTGCGCCAGTCCTTCAAGAATACTCTTAGCCGTCTTCTCGCCAAAACCTTTGAGCTTGGCGACCTCGCCCGACTCGGCGGCCGCTTTGAGCATGTCGAGACTGGTGATCGACAACTCCTTGAACAACGCCGCGGCCTTCTTGGGCCCCAGGCCGGGGATCCGCAGCATGTCCACGACGCCGCGTGGCACCTGCTCGCGCAGTTCTTCGAGTTGCGGCACAGTGCCCGTCTCGGCGATCGTCTTGATTTTGTCGGACAGGTCCTTGCCGATGCCGGGAATGTCTTCGAGGCGACGCCCCGCCGTCGCGAGCACCTCGGCGAGCGATTCGGGCAAATCCCCAATTGTCCGGGCCGCGTTGCGATAAGCCCGCACGCGAAACGGATTGGCCCCCTGAATTTCGAGCAGGTCAGCCAGTTCTTCGAAGATCTTGACGACGTCGCTGTTTTGCATCGCCCGATTATATGCCCCCCTGCCGCCTCTGTCATGCAGCCCGCGGCCTGTCATCGCGGATGCGGACCCGCGCAGCACGACCGAAGCAAGGAAATCACAAGGTCGTCACCCGCCAGGCAGATTCTGCGTGATATTTCGTAGGGATTCGCGCCTGTGACTCTGTAGGCGGAAATCCGGTGTCACCTATTTCGATGTCTGTGAGCCCCATCATTCTGTGAGACCCATCATGTCGAATTGCCATGAACCAGAACTGCCACTCCAGGCTGGCAGCGTGCTTCCGCCATGTCAGCCCCGGCGACAAATCGCCCGACTGATGGGCGCATTGCTGCTGCTGCCACTGACCGCTTTTTGCGTCTTCGGTTTTCTGGCCAGTTTTGAACCCGGTGCCGACCCGGGCCATCTCTTCAAGACCGGCTACGCCCTGCTGGGCTGCAGCAGCCTGTTGGCCGCCGGCTGGCTCACGCTTCGCCGTTGACCAGGTCCTGACACGGTCCCCGGCGACCGCATTCCCCATCGTCCGGTTTACGGACGGATCAGGTCCACAGATTTTCAGGATTTCCACAGACTAAAAACAGCGTGCCGGCCTTGGCCGCACCACAGGCCCCCCCGATCACATTCCCCGCGCACCTCAGCATCAAAGAATCCGTGTCCATCTGTGTTAATCTGTGGCCCCCCTGCTGTTCCCATCGCGGCACTTCGCGCTCTGCGTGCTCCCCCATCTCGTGACTCGTCGACCAGACCAACGACCGCCACGACGCCTGACGGGAAACCGCCGGCCAGACCCGCCACGTCGGATTTGGTGATGACTGTGCGCGTCGGCACTGGGCAAACAAGTCGACGTAAGAATTGCACCTCGAAACGAACGTAGATTGCAGACGCCGGCGACGTGCGCCGGCATTTTCTACTGGCCTGCCCCCCTGTCAATTGGGCGATGACCGTTCGACGTCACCAGCCCTGCTTGACGTCAATTCATCAACACTTCCTTGCAACCTGCCAATTGACGAAGGCCAATTCAGGGATGCGGCTGAATTCACCAACGTTCGCCGTGACGATGGTTAGGCCGACAGACAAGGCATGACCGGCCAAAAGCACATCGTAAGGGCCAATCATCCGCCCCGTTACTTCGAGCTTTGCCCGGACACGTCCGGATTCACGAGCGGCCGCGGAATCAAATGCGAGTTCGCTGACGATTGCGAGGAACCGCTCAACTTTGGATCGTTCTCGCAAGGGATCCGCACATTTCGCGACACCGGTCAATAACTCGTAACTGGTAATCGTCGAGATCGCACAGTCCCCTGGCAGGACCGCCGACAAGTGATCAATGACCGCGACGTTTTGTCGCATCGCAGCTATTCGTGTCGAGCAGATAGCGCATCGGTTACCGGGCATCAATCCAAGACCGGAGCTGTCGGAACCTGTCCTTGGTCAGGGCGTTCGAACTGCGGATCGTCGATGCGGATGCTGGCGAAAAACCCCGGCGGCCAAGTCGTCGACTTGACGGGTTCGAGGACCACTGCATCTCCCTCTCGACGAATCGACACAGTATCCGTATCGAATTGAAATCCGGCAGGTAATTTCACCGACTGGAGACCATCGTGGCGGATAATTTCAGCAAGTGTCATCTCATCCTCACTTTTTCCGCCCGTTCCTGGACTCGGCGCAGGACTTCGGGATCGAGCGCCGCGCCCTTGAACGCATGGTCCCGCATGGCCCGCTGATCAGCTTCCTCAAGCGTGATTGGCGTCGTTTCTGTTTTCATACCCAAATTATCAGCAGGTCGGTCCCGTGAGTCAATTGGAGTTGCAGACTGTTTGATCAACGCGGGGCGGCAGCCCCCAGAATTCCGCTTGTCGCCGGGTTTCACCGGCCCCCTGCGAGCGCAATCCACATCGTCCGGTTTATAGACGGAAAGAAACCGCGGATGGCGTCGAGTAGAGAAGAGGCGCACGACAGGATGTCAGGAAAGACATCCTCGTGTTTCCACAACCCTCTCTGAAATTCCGTACGGCGGGTTTTCCCCAGTACGGCTTCAAACGAGAAGTCCGTCGC
>JAFEBR010000181.1 GCA_018242565.1 Planctomycetota bacterium
CCGGCGATCGCAATGTCGAACAAAGCTCTGCGATTGGCGATGCCGGACTCCTGAAAAATCACAGCTCCCATCGTGCCGATCGGGCCAATCGGCATGGGGATGAACATAGGCAGCGTGGCCGGGACTCTGTGGTAGCGGGCCGCCAGGTAGTGCCCCGCCTCGTGTGCCGCCAAGGTGGTCATGACGGCGAGTGCGTAATACAGGCCATTCAAGATGGATTGACGCTGGTCAATCACCGGGTAAGTCATCCCGGTGGCTGAGTCTCGGTACACGAAGCGAATGGTTTTTCCCGTACCAGGGTCGACCCGAGTGAGCTGGGACGGAAGGGTCAAAAAGCCTGCCCAACATGTTGTCAGGCAAGTCGCCAGGAACAGGATCACTGGCAGCCAGCGAAAAACCCGCCGCACTCGCGGGGGCTTTCCGTGAGGCTTTTGAGTCCGGATGGGGGACTCGACGGCCCGGTCGGGAGGGGCTGGCTGCTCAGCAGGCCGGTCGTCGGGCAGGAACACCCCGTCTGCGGACGTTTCCGATGGATCGGACATGAAAAGTCACTTTCTACACGAGACCTAAACGATTCTGCACCCTGACTTTAGCAGGACGGCTCGGGAATTTCTTGCAACCTGGCCTGTCCCGGGGCGTCTCCGGCGTCAGTGGGCATGATGGCGGGAAATAGCCCGGCGGGCGTTGTTGCGAAATCGGTTGCGAACCCGCCCGCAACCGGAATTCTTCGGTGCCGGGATATTTCGGTAAAGTCGGCGGTGGCGTGCGTGTGCTCGCAAAGTGTTGCTGCAAAACTGTTTGCAAAGAAGTATTTACATGAAAAATGAGCAGTTCGCATTCCCCACTCTTGCACCGCCAGATCGCAAGAGCTATCTTTTTCCGCTTGTCAATTGGCGCACTGAGGTTTTTTAGAGGTGAGCGAGGATTATGTCAGTTTCTGGTAAGTTGGCGGTAAAAAAACGCACTCAGCAAGGTTCGCGGGAGTGCGCTCGGTTACGGGGTCAGGGACTGATTCCGGGCAACCTCTATGGACACAAGCAGGACAATGTCTTTTTTGCCGCGTCGACTGCCGACGTCTTGTCCTTGATTCGCGCTGGCATTCGCGTTCTTGATCTGGATCTCGACGGACAAGTCGAAAAAGTCTTGTTCCGTGAAATTCAATGGGATTCACTGGGCAACGAATTGCTGCATGTGGATTTGCTGCGAGTCGATCCCAATGAGAAGCTCGAAGTCGAAGTCAAGGTCGAGCTGAAGGGGACCGCTCCGGGCACTCTCAGTGGCGGTATTCTCGATCACTCGTTACGAACACTGCATCTCGAATGCTCGGCTATTGAGATTCCCGACAGCATTATCGTCAAGATCGGGACGATGGAAGTTGGGCATGCCATTCACGTCCGCGAACTGGAAATCCCGCCGAACACCCGCGTTTTGAACAATCCGGATGACGTGGTTGTGCGAATCGCACTGCCGGGTGCTGAAAAGCTCGAAACCCCGACGGGTGAGGAAGGTGCTCAGCCGGAAGTGATCGGTGCCAAGAAGCCTGCTGAGGGCGAAGAAGCTGCAGCGGCCGCCGAGAAGAAGAAATAACCAGGTAGGTTCGCTCTTCGCGCTGTCGAGGTTGCTGTGTCCATGAAAGTTGTGGTTGGACTGGGGAACCCCGGCAAGAAGTACGAAGGAACGCGACACAATGTGGGTTGGTTCGTTCTTAAGGGATTGGCCGGGCGGCACGGCGCTTTACGGCGGATATTGAGGTTTGAGGCTGAGATCGTCGAGGTTTCGGTCGCCGGGCACAAGCTGGTTCTGGTCGCACCTCAGACTTTTATGAACGCCAGTGGTCGCTCAGTGCGGCAACTGGTCGATTTTTACCACGTGTCGCCTGCGGACGTTCTGGTCGTCTGTGACGATATGAACCTGCCGCTGGCGAAATTGCGAATTCGGAAGTCTGGGTCGGGAGGGGGCCAGAAGGGACTGGAAAACGTCATTCAGCACCTAGGGACACAGGAAGTCCCTCGGTTGCGAATTGGAGTCGACCGGCCACCGTCTGGACGTGATCCCGCCGATTATGTGCTCGACCGATTTGGCAAGGCGGAACTGCGAGAGATTGAAATTGCTGTCAGGACGGCTGCTGATGCAGTGGAAAACTGGTTGACCGAAGGCATCGAGAAAACGATGAATCGGTTTAATATCGGTTGCAAAAGCGGCGATGACGCGTAATATATGTAAGTTTGGACATCTATCCATTTTGAGGTTTTGAGGAGAAGTCGTCTTGGCGAACGTGACATACGAGGGGATGTTTCTGCTGGACAGCAATAAGTACGCAGTTGATCCCGAAGGAGTGAAGGGTGAAGTGTCGGCGCTGCTCGAGCGTGTCGGCGCGACCGTTCTGGCGACTCGTCCCTGGCAGGATGGAAAGCTGTCGTACGAAATCAAGGGGCATCGCAAGGGGTTGCACTACCTGGTGTACTTCTCGATGGATAGCCGTAGTCTGACCGAGTTGGAACGACTCTCGAAATTCAATGAGTCGATTCTGCGTCACATGGTGATCAAGTTGCCCGAAGCCCTCATTGAGCCCATGCTGGCGATGGCGACGGGCAAGGGTGAAGTCATTACGACCTTCCATGATTCGGAAGCCGTCAACATGGATATTCCGGCTGCCGTCGAAACGATTTAAATTCGAAGGCCCTGGGTCGGCTGCCAGAAGGCATCGAAGCAGGGCTGGCTTTTTAACCAGAGCGAGCATCAGCCATGGCCAGTTTCAATAAGGTCATCTTGTTGGGCAATGTCACACGGGATCCGCAGGTCAAATACACACCTGCCGGTACGGCCTTGTGCGAGCTGGGCTTGGCAATCAATCGTTACTGGTTCGATAAGCAGTCGAATAGCCGACGGGAGGAGACCACGTTTGTCGACGTGACTTTGTGGTCGCGTGATGCGGAAGTGGCTGGCGAATACCTGGCCAAAGGGCGGCCGGTCTTGATTGAAGGCCGTTTGCAACTGGATACCTGGGACGACAAGACGACCGGGCAAAAACGCAGTCGTCTCCGCGTCGTCGGAGAGCGGATGCAACTGCTGGGTGGTCGCGGCGAAGGCGGCGGCGGTGGTGGTGGCGGCGGGGGGCGTGGTTCCTCGGCGGCACCTCCGGCCGATTCGTACGACGGTCCGCCTGTCGGTGGCGATTATTATCAAGACAGTCCTTCGTCCGGTGGGGGTGGGGGCGGTGCACCGGCAGACGACGAGGTGCCGTTCTAGGTTTCACATCGCAGGTGTTGTCGCCTGTTGCTGACGCGGCCACCACGTTCGGTGCGGCCGCTCCAGGCGAGATGAATCAGTTCCAACAGGGATGTAGCACGTTTTGAAGGACCGATTACGGTCAGGACAAATTCCGTTAGTTTTCAAGGTCAGGGCGCGAGCGTCGAATTCGTTGCCCGAACGATAAGAGGTTTCAGCATCATGCCACAAGTACAGCCGCACAAGCGTCGTTCCGTCGAACTGCTCCTCGCAGAAAATGTCCCTTCGTTGGGCAAGCAGGGGGAAATTGTACAGGTTCGCGCTGGCTACGCCCGCAACTATCTGCTGCCCCAGGGCTTGGCGACAGTTGCCACCGAGCACAACAAGCGGATGGTTGAAAAGCACAAGCAGAATCTGGCTGAACTTGAAAAGAAGCGGTTGGCAGAGCTCAAAAAGCTGGCCGATGCGATCAGCAAGTACAGCGTCACGATCGAAGCGCATGCCAACGAAGAAGGCCACCTGTACGGTTCGATCGGTGCCAACGATATCAGCAAGTCGCTGCGTTCGGCCAGTTTCGACGTGGCTCCGGATTGTGTCCGACTCGAGGGCCCGCTGAAAGAGTTGGCGATGTACACCGTCAAGATTCAACTGCATCCGAGCGTCGAAACCGACGTTAAGGTCTGGGTCGTGCCCGCAGCGTCCAAGTAATCTGGTCGCGTTGATTTCTTGTGATTCTGACTGACGTTCGTGGCTGGCACTCTGCCGGTTGCGAACGTCAGTTTGTTATGCTTAGAGTCCGGGGCTGAGGGTTCACGGCTCGTGAACCTGGCGGCAGCGATTCCCGGTTCACGGAGGAGTGTTTTCATGTCGACCGATGCACCTCGTTCGAGTGCTCCCCGTATCGACCGGTCACCTCCCCAGAACAACGAGGCCGAGCGTGGCTTGCTCGGCAGCATCCTGTTCGACAATCACGTGCTCGATGATGTCGCCGACTTCCTCAGTGCCGACGACTTCTATCTCGAGCGCCACCAGCGCATCTACCGCGTCATCCAGAAGTTGCATGAATCTGGCATCCATGGATTTGATGTTCTGACGGTTGGCGAAGGACTGGCCAAAGAGAATCAGCTCAAAGAGGCGGGGGGCGCTGAGTATCTTGTCGAGTTACTCGAAAGCGTACCCCATGCGGCCCACGCCAAGTATTACGCCAACATCGTCCTCGAAAAGTCGACGCAACGTCGACTGATCTACGCCTGCACGGACATTCTGCAGGAAGCCTACGACGAGAGCATTGAAACCGAAGATCTGCTGAACCAGGCCGAGCAGCGAATCTTCCACATTCTGCAGCAGCAGGAAGCTGGCAACAAAATCGAGCTGCGCGAAATTCTGCTGGATACCTTCGCTCGCATCGACGAACGACTGGGGCGACAGGGGGCGGTCAGCGGCTTGAGCACGGGGTTTCGCGATCTCGATAATCAGACCAACGGATTTCATCCGGCGGAACTGGTAATCCTGGCCGCTCGACCCAGTATGGGGAAAACGGCTTTCGTTTTGAATTTGACCGAGGCCATGGCCGACCGTTCGCAGGCCGCGGTGGCCTTGTTCAGCCTGGAGCAATCGAGTTTCGAATTGGCCGAACGTCTGCTGTGCATCC
>JAFEBR010000182.1 GCA_018242565.1 Planctomycetota bacterium
GGCTCTCCACGCCCGCATCATTACGAGTTTGCGCACGGCACTCTGCCTCGGGCCCTCTGGCGCCATCCCGGGCTTTTCATCAACATCCTTTTCTGGGAAAACGCTGCGTCGCGTGAAGAGTCTCTGCACACTTACTGGGAGCTCGCAGGCGAGCCCTATCCCGAACACGAACAATTGCCCGCCGACGGTCTGAACTGCCAGATTCATCTGCTGGACCAGGAATATCAAGCCGCCGTGATCACGCTCCCCGAAGCGCGCGCCGCCGTTGAAGCGCACATGGTGGCGATCGTCTATCGCCCACCACGGCGGCGGCTGATCTTCTGGAAAACGAAACCCGTGCTGCATTACTTCACGCTCGAACTGGCGTGCGACCGCACGGAAAATCGCTGGCTCAATCTGCTCTGCGAATGGACGCCGATGGGTCACCACAACTACGGCGAAGGCCCCCCGGCAGAAGTCCCGGCCTTCCTCCAGGCCATTCAGCAGTTCCTCGACAACCGGCCAAACCCCGTGTCGGCTTACGAACCGCCACCCAACCAACGGCGATAAACGGGGCCCAGCGTAGTCACGCGTTGCCGGGCAACCGAGCCATGACCATCCGGCCAGTTCGCGATTGCTTGGTGGCGACCGAATTCATCCGTCGCCAAGCTTCTCAGAGAGGTAAGGCACCGGCCGGCACGACGGATGGCGGTCCAACGAAAATCGGCACCGATGGATCACCACGTCGACGAATCCTGTGGGACCGGCGGTCAATCCGAGCGTCGATCTCTGGGCCCGGTTCCACCGTAGACCGGCACAGGCCAATTTCGGCAGGCAGAGCCTGCCCTATAGAAATTAACCCGCATACGACTGAATTCGTCCCATTTCCATCAGATCACGGCGAAACGGACCCCAATACGAAACACGCGGGCACCGCACGCTAACCCACAACAGGGTGTTTTCGGAGTTCATTGCATAGCCTGATGGTCCTCCGGCGGACGCCTCGACCTGCCGGTTGCCCGACACACCGCATGACTCGACACCCGGGTGGCTGGCCCAGACTGGCCTGGCACAGTTCTTTTCCCAATGCGTCGGAACAGCCACGCTCTTAACTCTTCACTACGGATTCGGCGCTGGTCGGCGGGATAATGAAGGTGTGGTCCAGCGCGTCCTTCTGAAATCCCAGCACCTCGGGAAAGCGAATGCCGTACAGAAGCTGCACGTCGAAGATCTCCTCGACGGCGCTTTGAAACTCCAGCCACGCGACCGTGTTCCCGCTGCGCAAGTCGATGACCGCGACCCCGCACCGCAACTTCTGGCGCCGTTCGGCCAGCGGGACGCCGTCCATCGCCGAGGTCGGCCGAATCTTCGACAGGCCGACAAACGCCCACGGGCCGGCGATCGCCAGGCCGCGAGTGAAACCCGGTAGCACCGCCACGGTCTCGCGCCGGCCGGTGCCAGGATCAACCACGGCCACACTCCCGGTTCCCGATTCGAGCACCCACAACCGGCCGTCGTGCCAGCGCGGCGAATGCGGCATCGAAAGTCCGCGGGCAACGAACTCGCCTGACGGCACATCGATCACGCAGCCTCCGTGCGGCTTGTCGGCCCGCCAGCCGTCGCGAACATCGGTCGTCCCGAGTGCCGTCACGTATTGCACCCGGCCGTCCACTATGGCCAGTCCGTTGAGGTGGCAGCGATCCTCGGCAGCGAGCGCCGTGATAAAAGGGGGCCGCCAGCGGGGGACGAAACTGTATGCCGGATCGAGCGTGCACAGACAGGAAAACCGGGTACTGACGATCCATAGTTCCCTTTCCCTGTGACCGGCATCCGGTTGCGAATCGGTCGGCAGGCGGCCCCAGGCGAGTTCGTGCACGCCGATATCTCCTGTCACATGGCTCAAGCGCGGCAGGAAACACGCATCGTGATGTCCAGCCGGCTCGATTCTGGGGGCAATATCGGGAGCATTCCGCAGCGTCCAGACTTCCTTGCGCGTGCCGATCTCCAACCGCCGAGCGTCAACAGCCAGTCCCATTGGTCGATCGAAGGTGCGCACCAAAACCGACAAGCCGCCTTCGGCAGCCCGCACCGCGAGCAACTTATTGGCTTGATAGGTGCTCACGAGCAGCGTGGCACCCAATTGCTTCATCAAGGCGACAAAACTGCTGGTCTGGGTGAAGCGAAACTCCA
>JAFEBR010000183.1 GCA_018242565.1 Planctomycetota bacterium
TGACCTTGTTGATCGTTTTGGCCGAAATCTTTGTTCATGCTATCTGTCCGGTTCGCGAATTTCCAGATGAAAGGCGAGACGGCCCCGTCCCGAGGCGCTGTCCGCTGACCGCCGGCAGGTCGCTCAGGCCCGGCGACTCTCGCATATTTTCTGCCCACTCTTCCCCGTCTCACTTGAATGTCCCCCAGAGTATTGAAATCCGCGGATTGATCAGCGAAACTCCCCTGCGGTCTACGAAGTCTTGGCAGTTCATGGAGCGTGGCGGATGCGCTGGAGGCTGGACAGAAAATCCCGATGTCGATCGTCAACGGCGGCGAACACCGCGGCGGGTCTGTCCGGACGAAGACTGTGGCTGCTGTTATTGCTGGTTGCCGGGGGGGTTGGCATGTCGGGAATTGGGTTGTGTACCGCAGATCCCAGGCTTCCCACCCCGATTGGCTACGACCGACCCGCGGCCAACCCACACCAAAGTCGCTCGGCCGTCATTGCCCAGCACGGAATGGTCGCCACCAGCCAGCCTCTGGCCGCCCAGGCCGGTCTGGACGTTCTGAAAGCCGGAGGATCGGCCGCTGACGCCGCCATTGCAGCCAATGCGGTCATCGGGCTTACCGAGCCGATGAGTTGTGGCATCGGTGGAGATCTGTTTGTCATTTACTGGGATGCCAAGACCCAGAAGCTGTTTGGACTGAACGCCAGTGGCCGCAGTCCTTACGACATCAGCCGCGAAAAGCTAACCGCACAAAACGTATCGGTACTGCCACAGACGGGCCCGCTGTCGTGGTCGGTGCCGGGTTGTGTGGATGGCTGGGCCGAACTGAACCGCCGTTTCGGACGGAAGACGCTGGCCGATCTGCTGGCCCCGGCCATCGCCTATGCGCAGGACGGTTTTCCCGTCAGCGAAGTGATCGCCGACGCCTGGCACGGTTCGGTGAAAGAACTTTCCGAATGGCCCGATTCGGTCAAGACGTACTTACCGGGCGGTCGGGCCCCCCGCGTTGGCGAACTGTTCAAGAACCCGAACCTGGCCCACAGCTATCGCCTGATTGCCACCCAGGGACGCGATGCGTTTTACAAAGGCGAAATTGCCCGGCAAATCGTTGAGTTCAGCGAGCGTCAGGGGGGCTATTTTTCGCTGCGCGATTTCGCCGAGCACCGATCCGACTGGATCGAACCCGTTTCCACGAATTACCGCGGTTACGATGTCTGGGAACTGCCCCCCAATGGTCAGGGAATCGCCGCGCTCGAGATGCTCAACATTCTCGAAGCCTATGACCTGAAAAAAATGGGACCCGCCAGCCCCGACTATCTCCACCTGTTCATTGAAGCCAAGAAACTGGCGTTCGCCGATCGTGCGCGATACTACACCGACCCCGAGTTTGCGACGCTGCCAGTTCGCGAGCTGATCTCGAAAGAATACGCCGCCCGACAGCGCAAGCGGATCGATCCCGACAAGGCCGCCGTCGACGTGCCTGCGGGAGACCCGCTGTTGTCACATGGCGACACGATTTATCTCACCGTGGTCGACAAAGATCGGAATTGCTGCTCGTTCATTCAGAGTAACTATTTCGGGTTCGGTTCGAAAATGGTTGCCGGCCAGACCGGATTTGCCCTGCAGAACCGGGGCTGTCTGTTCTCGCTGGAGGACGATCACCTGAACCGCCTGGAACCTCACAAGCGCCCGTTCCACACCATTATTCCCGCGTTTGTAACGAAGGACGGCGAACCGTGGTTGTCATTCGGAGTGATGGGAGGCGATATGCAGCCTCAAGGCCACGTGCAGACATTGATCAACATGATCGACTTCGGCATGAATGTGCAGGAAGCGGGAGATGCCCCGCGAATTCAACACTTCGGATCGGCCACTCCCACCGGGTTAGCCGCCGAACCTGACGGCGGCCGGGTCGGGACAGAATCGGGCATCCCCGATGACGCGCTCGAGGCGCTGCGCAAAAAGGGACACCGCATCACCCGTGCCCCGGGATCGTTCGGTGGCTACCAGGCGATTTTTATCGACGCGCAACACGGCACCCTGCACGGGGGAAGCGACCCGCGGAAAGATGGCTGTGCCGTCGGGTATTGAGGCCCCGCTCCCCCCGATCCTGTCCCGCTTCGCGCGACTTCAAGCCGCGCCCCCACGATCACACAGCAGTCGTCGCCGACCACCGGCGACCTGGCCGCTGGCCAATCTGTGGGTCGTCTGCCAGACTTGAGTCATCCGGGATCCGTGCGGATTCCTGGAACGTGCCATTCCTCGCGCTCACATACCACGGTGAACCCCTGAGACGGAAAATACCATGACGCACTTAATGACTCGTGACGAATTGGCATTCGCAGGAAAAGGACGATGCGTGCGCCTGCTGGTCGCTGGCGTCGTTTTAACTTTCGGGTTGCTGCGCACCGCGACAACCGAGGCCGAGGAACCTCGGGCCTGGGCCCAGGGGCATGTGGCTGATCTGTTACCGCTGTACCACCACTTCCATACTCATCCGGAACTCTCGTTTCAGGAAGAGCAAACCGCCGCGAGGCTCGCCGACGAACTCCGCAAACTGGGTCTCGAGGTGACGACCAAGGTGGGCCGCCACGGAGTCGTGGGCCTGCTCCGCAATGGCGCCGGCCCCACGGTTATGGTCCGCACCGATCTCGATGCCCTGCCGGTCACCGAGACGACTGGTGTTCCCTATGCGTCGAAGGCCACGGGCACCGATAAAAACGGGAATACCGTGGGAGTGATGCATGCCTGCGGACATGACATCCATATGACGTGCCTGATCGGCACCGCCCAATACCTCACGCAGCACAAATCGGCCTGGAAAGGGACGGTGATGTTCATTGGCCAGCCCGCCGAGGAAATTGGAGGCGGGGCCATCGCCATGCTCAATGACGGGCTGTTTCGCCGGTTTGGCAAACCCGATTTCGCTTTGGCCCTGCATGTCGATGCGGCATTGCCGGCAGGCCAGGTCGGCTATCGGGCCGGCTATTTCCTGGCAAATGTCGATAGTGTCGATATCACGTTGCGCGGCAAGGGGGGGCATGGGGCCTACCCGCATAAGACGATTGATCCCATTGTTCAGGCGGCGCATCTGATCATCGACCTGCAGACGATCGTGAGTCGCGAAAACTCCCCCTTTGAACCGGCCGTGATCACAGTGGGCGCGATTCGCGGCGGAAACAAGCACAACATCATCCCTGATGAATGCAAATTGCAGTTGACCGTTCGCAGCTATTCCGACGCCGTCCGCAAAAAACTTCTCGACGGGATCAAACGCAAGGCGAAAGCGGTCGCCGAGGGCGCCGGCGCCCCGGAACCGACAGTCGAATTCTCGGACGCCATCCCCGCGACCCGTAACGACGAAGACCTCGTGGCACGCGTGATGCCGGCCATTGAGCGTACTCTGGGTGACAAGAATGTCGTCAAGCTGGAACTCTCGATGGGTGGGGAGGACTTCAGCCAGTATGGACTGGCAGGCGTACCTATTTTCATGTTCCGTCTGGGCTCGATTTCGACCGACCGGATCGCCGAACATGTCCGACAAGAAAAGCCGCTGCCCTCACTGCACGCCCCTGAATATTACCCCACGCCCGAACCCACGATTGCCACGGGAGTCGCAGCGATGTCCGCCGCCGTGCTCGATCTGCTGGCGAGTGCGAAGAAGCCCTAAGTTGCCGAATTCACCCGTTGAAACGGGTGGCAAAAGGGAGTGGGCTTAAGCCCGCTGATTTCCCGAGACGGCCAATGAAGCCGGAATCCTTCAACAGGCTGAGCCCGTTGAATTCCCAGATTCAATGACTGCCGAAAGCGAGCCGGGCTCAATACGGTGCTGGGCCGGCTACTGGGTGGCTGAGTCCAAGCGAGACGCCTGTACCTCAAGCCAGAA
>JAFEBR010000184.1 GCA_018242565.1 Planctomycetota bacterium
GGCTGGTTTTGCCTGCAAAGCCCGCGAACTTTCGCCGCCGGTCGGCTGCCCCCCTTCCTGGCAACCAATGCCAAAGCCTTTAGCACGGCCTGAAAGCTGGTCGGCAAATGTGCTCATTTCGCAAGCAGAATCGCTGAACCAGACGGGATGACGGTTTGGACCAGATTTTGCTTACAGTCAGCGTGCGATCTCTGCACGCTTGAATCGCGAGTCATGCCGCACGCTCAGGGCAAACGATGAAAAGAATTGGAATTTTGACTGCGGGAGGCGATACCCCCGCACTGAATGCGACGATTCATGGTGCCGTCTTGCGGGCCTGTGAGAGACGCATCGAAGTCTTCGGATTCATCAAAGGGTTCAGCAGCCTGTTCAACCCACGCGTTCCGCATGTTCGCCTGAACCCGCTGTTTACACCGATCCCTGAGCTCGATACGACTCTGGGCGGAACCTTAATCGGGGCCTCGCGAGATTATGTCGACGCCAACGACCACCCGACGATTGCAGAAGTCGTCGACCGCCTGAAACGCCTGCAGATCGAAGGGCTGATCTGTATTGGTGGCGACGGGACACTGAACGGGATGCAGGCCCTGTCGGACCATTTGCCCACCGTCCTGGCACCGAAAACCATCGATAACGACCTGGGCCTGAACTACCGCCATGAACCCGATGAATGGTATCGGGAACCCGGCCCGGAACCGGGATCGTCACGCTACGTGCGCGCCCCCTCGTATGGCAAATTCGACCTCGACCACATGGTCAACTATGTGACACCAGGGTTTGCGACGGCGGTATTTGTCTCGGCGTGGGCAGTCCAGCGCATCCGCAGCACGGCTGAAAGCCACCGTCGCATCGCAATTATTGAAGTGATGGGGCGGCACTCCGGTTATCTGGCTTTGGGCGCCGCCTACGGCCAGCCAGACATTGTGCTCATCCCGGAAGCCCCGTTAAACGTCGAACGTCTTGTCGAACGGGTGATTTCGGTTTACGAACTGCAAAAGAATGCCGTGATTGTTTGCGGCGAAGGGATCGTCGACGAACGCGGCCAGGAACTGGGCTCCGAGACGTCTTCGACCGACCCCGCGGGCAACAAAGTTCTGACCGGAGCGGCCGACTCCCTGAGACAGATTCTGATACAGCGCTTAGGCGACACGTATTTCACTTCGAAACGCCGCAACGAATCGGCACGCGCGGCGATCTTCACCCGAAAAGTCGGGCACACGCAGCGCGGTGGTCGCCCGGTCCATTTCGATCGATTCTATGGTGTGCAACTGGGGGGGCACTCGGTCGATTTATTACTCGAAGGACACGTCAACGGTGTTGCCGTGTTACAGTGGAGTCAAGAACGAGGGTTCTACATTGACAGTGTCAATGCGAACGACTTTCGCGACCGGTACGGACTGATCCATGCCCGGCAGGTACACTCTTCATTTTACGACGCCGAAGCCCTGCGGCCCTCGCGCCTGGGGGTCGATTATCTGGTCCCCATTTTCTCGGAAGCACTGGGCGCCGACGATATGGAAGCCGTGCGTCAGTCGTTGTTCCGCACCAGCAACTTGACGCAGCCGTATCATTCGGTCAACGTCGATATCAATAAACGCATCCGCTACCTGGAATGAATCAACCCGCCAAAATCATGCCACCAGAATTTGCGGTCCCAGATTCCCAACGGACCGCGACCGATGAGGATTCGCTCGAGTCGATGCCTGCGGGCACCGAAACGCTCGATCAACGAGCGCGGCGCACGCTGAGCTCTGATATCCGCATGCTGGGCACCACACTGGGAACAGCCATTCGCCGGCTGGCCGGTGAGTCCGCCTATGAAAATGTGGAATCTCTCCGCGCGGCCACAAAAATGCTGCGCGAGTGTCCTTCGACCGAAGCGGCTGCGCGGCTGCGCGATCAACTCGCACAATTCGACCTCACGACACTGCGGACTCTGATCCGGGCCTTCAGCATCTACTTCGATCTGATCAACTTAGCCGAGCAGCGGGTCCGGTTGCGCGTGCTCCGCTGGCAAGCCCAAGAGTCATCCCGGCCTGCCGCTGATGGTTTTGAGTCGGCACTGCTGCAACTGAAAGACGCAGGAGTGCCGGGCAGCAAAATCGCTGAACTGTTGCAGCGAGGCTTGATTGCCCCGGTCTTTACCGCACATCCCAGCGAAGCCCGACGCCGAACGATCCTTGAGAAACTTGACGCGATATCGCATTTGATGGACCGGTTGGAAAATGACCTGAGCCTGCCTCGCGAGCGGGAAGCGGCACTGGCTGGCATTCGCGAGGAAATCGAGACGTTCTGGTTGACGAACCTGGTCCGCGGCCAGCGTCCGGCGGTGCTCGACGAAGTTCGTCAGGGGGCCGGGATGGTAGAAAGTCTGTTCGAGGTCATCCCCCGTTTATATCGCGAATTTGAAGGCGCTCTCGAACGCGTCTATCCTGAATTGCAGGGGGTGCATATTGCTCCCTTTTTGCGGTTCGGCACCTGGATTGGTGGCGATCGCGATGGCCATCCCCGCGTGACCCACGACGTCACTGTCGCTTCGATTCGACTGCAGCAGGAAACGATTCTGAATCTGTACCTGCAGCGAGTTGAAACACTGGGGGGCCGTCTCAGCATCTCGGATACGTGTTTTCCAGCCAGTGCCGAATTCCTCCAACGCCTGGAACAGGACCAGACAAACTACGGTGCAGAATTCGGGCTGGATCGCCATGAACCGTATCGCGGCAAATGCCGCTTGATCGCGTTGAGAATCCGCAAAACACTCCACGCCGTCGAACAGTCCAACCTCGACTGGCTGGCGACCTCGGAACCGCAGCCCGGAAGTTATTTGACGGGTGATGAACTGGCGGCCGACTTGCGAGAAATCAAGACGGACCTCGAACGGTCTGGCGCTGCCGCCACGGCCTCGGGAATGCTCAACGACTTGATTCGCCTGGTCGAAGTCTTCGGCATTCACATGTTGACGATGGACTGTCGGCAACACAGTCAGCGTCATGGCTCAGCACTCGCCGAAATTTTTGCCAGAACCGGTATTTGTCAGGACTATCTGCGCAAGACCCCCGGAGAACGGTTTGACTGCCTGGTAAAAGAACTACAGTCGACGCGTCCATTGATTCCCGCCCATTTACCCTACACTCCGGAAACCTGTGAAGTCGTCCAGACTTTCCGCAGCATTGCGGCGGTACTCGAACGCCTCGCTCCCGAAGCGGTCGAGAATTACATCATCAGTTCGGCCACAGAGCCTGCGCACGTGCTCGAAGTGCTGCTTCTGGCTCGAGAGGCCAGGCTGTTCAATCCTGAAGAAGGGATCAGCCGGCTGAACGTCGTGCCGCTGTTTGAAGCGATTATTCCCCTGCAGTCAGCCGCCCAGATCATTCAACGACTATTTACAACCCCCGTCTATCGCGAACATCTCCGGCTGCGCGGCAATGTCCAGGAAGTGATGATCGGGTATTCCGACAGCAATAAAGAGACGGGATTCCTGCAATCATCGTGGGCACTCTACCAGGCGCAACGCTCACTGGCCGAGTCTTCGCGGCGGATGGGAATCTCCATTCGGGTGTTTCACGGTCGCGGAGGCGCCATCGGACGCGGTGGCGGACCTGCGAATCGTGCCATTTTGGCGCAGCCGCCCGGAACCGTTGACGGTCGACTGCGATTTACCGAACAGGGAGAAATGATCGCCGATCGGTATGCGAGCCCGGGCATCGCGGCCCGGCACCTCGACCAGATTGCCAATGCCGTCTTGCGCAACACATTTGCCCACGATGCACCGCAGCCCGCACCGGAATGGGAGCGGCTGCTGCAACGATTGGCCGAGTCCTCGAGAAAACACTATCGGGCGCTGGTCTATGAAACGCCCGAGTTTCTTAAGTACTTTGATCAAGCCACACCGATCGCAGAAATTGGACGGCTGAAAATCGGTTCCCGGCCTCCGCGAAGAGCCGAAGGGCAGAATTCCCCCGCGGGGATCGATCAATTGCGGGCGATTCCGTGGGTCTTCAGTTGGATGCAAAGCCGACACACCCTGCCCGGCTGGTATGGCCTGGGCAGCGCCGTGGTTGATCATCTCTCTGAGTCACCGGATGATCGGGCGACTCTGGCCACAATGTACGCCCGCTGGCCCTTTTGGACCACACTTGTCGACAACGCCCAGATGATCCTGGCGAAGGCCGACCTGACAATCGCCAGGCTCTATGCCGAACTCGTCGAGAATCGCGAGATCGGAAACCAGATCTTTTCGAGGATTGAACTCGAGTATCAACGAACGACCGAGGCGATCCGCCTGATAACGGGCCAGGTCGAACTGCTTGACAATATGCCGGTCCTCAAGCGGTCCATCGAACGCCGTAATCCTTATGTGGACCCTTTGAGTTTCATTCAACTAGTGCTGTTGGCGCGCTTGCGTTCCGGGAACGATCCATCCACCGAACTGCAAACGGCCGTGCTTGAAAGCATCAATGGCATTGCCTCGGGTCTGAAGAACACGGGTTGATCCCATGCGCGGGGCTCAGAACCAGGCGAGATGTCGAGACAGTCGTGGCAATGCTCTGCTGGTTTCAGCAAACGACGACGGCCACCAGCCTAGATACTTTCGTGGCTGCCACTCAGATGCCCTTCCAACGGTTGGTTGGCGGGCAGTTCCCCGGAAAACAAGGAATTCGCCAAGTCGCCGATTGAGCCGCTGTCCGGCGGGACAATCTCCTCGAGATCCAAAGTTCCATGGATTGCGGGTGCTACCCGATTCTCGGGGGGCTTGACCGGATCAGGCACTTTGAGATCGTAGGCCAATTTGAAACGCCGTTTTGCTACGGACAGAATCGCATTCGGGCGGATCATCGCCGAGGAAGTCGGCTTGCCATCCACGAGAATGCCATTTCGGCTTCCTAAATCCCGTACATGCCAACGGTCGTCGGCGAATTCGAGTTGGCAATGTTTTCCCGAGACTTCAGGAAACGGCAAAACGATATCGCAGACCGGAGAGCGTCCCACAAGGAGTCGCACCGCAGTCAGGACGATCTCGTCACCACCATCGACGGGCAAGAGCTTACCAAATATCGGTCCCGCCAATGGGCCCCGCGCTTCCGCAGATAACGATCTCGAACCAATTTTCTCGGTCGGAGGCTGGCCATCGGAACTGCCCGGCTTGGGACGCATCTCGGTCGCCGAAAGCTGCGAGATCTCGGAATTCAAATCGCCCGGAACGGCGCGAGGTGAACTGGCCGGCAACTGAGGAACACTGGATGAGTAGACGACCTCGTACCGAAACTCGGCAATCGAGAGCACCGAATGATTCGCCAACTTGCCTCCTGCACACCGTTCTCCATCAATCCGTATTCCGTTGCTGCTGGCAAGGTCCGTGACAAACCAACTGTCATCGCGCAATTCGAGGAGGCAATGCTTGGAAGATACGGTTCGAAAAGAG
The DNA here is from genome assembly GCA_018242565.1 of Planctomycetota bacterium. GTDB lineage: Bacteria > Planctomycetota > Planctomycetia > Planctomycetales > Planctomycetaceae > JACQFH01. The sequence goes on from JAFEBR010000184.1 coordinate 5,423, forward strand.
AGTACCACATCGCAATCGGGGGCCCGACCGACGACGCAACGCGTTTTGTGCAGCGGCAGCGTTTTTCCACCTTCGACCGGTACAAGCTGACCAAATTCAGATGGCATACCGGACTCAGCGTTGGAAGATGGGTAATTTCAGAGGATCCGTCCGACAAGGACAGTAATTAATTGTACCCCTGAATACCAGTGATTTCCACAAACGGCGAGCAAATCCCCAATTACGGCCGGCCCCAATCTGCCGAATGTGCCGGATTTCACGGCCGATTTTTGCGTATTGCGCTGGCCTTCCATCGGTTCGACGGGGAACAGGACATCCTCGTAACGGCTCATGTTGCATGAACGGACGGATGTTCACCGAACGTCCCGTCCGGGTACCGAATTGCCTTGACTTAAGATCTACGTGCTGGCCAGCATGGAACGAAAGGATTCCGGGCTTAGGCATGCGCTGCGACTTTGTATGCGAAGCCCTGCCCAGCCCAGGAGATTCGATCCCTGCCAGACAATCACGCACCAAGTCCAGCCCTGAATTTCCAAGATTCGCGCTGAGTGGCGCCACTGAGTTCACCGGTCCCCGCGTAACTTTACAAAAGGTCATTTCCCATGCGTTCCGGCCTCTATCTACTCGGTCCTCTTTCAGACGAAGACGTGGAATGGATCACAGGCAACGGGATCAAAGAGACGGTCGCCCCGGGAAAGTCGGTGATCGTTGAAGGAGAACCCCTGGATGCGATCTTCATCATTCTCGACGGTTCCTTTGATGTTCATTTACGAAACGACCAGCGCAGTGTGGCCGATTTGCATGCCGGAGAATTCGTTGGGGAAATCTCACTGCTCGACTCGCGGCCACCCAGTGCCTCGGTAACGGCCCGTGAACAATCCATCGTGTTGCGAATTCCTCGCAGTCGCCTCAACACCAAATTCCAAACCGATACAGCCTTCGCGGCCCGCATGTTTCGGGCAATCGGCACATTACTGGCGCAGCGCCTGCGACAAGCCAACCAGAAACTGATGCAGGGAGCCGCTTCGGAGCATGATTCGGCTGACGATATCGATCCCGATGTTCTGGAAGCCAGTGCGATCGCCGCCACCCGGTTCCAGCTGATTCTGAAAAAACTCTCTAAGTCATGAAGATTGAACTGTTCAATCAGGAAGCGCTGCAGAAGATGCAGTCTCCCGACGACCTGGATCAGTTGCTGGTCGTCGTGACCCCCAAATCCTGGCTGTTGATCCTGACGGTCGCCGGACTCAGCCTGGCGGCGTTGGCTTGGTCGGTTTTCGGACGGATTCCGATCACGGTCGATGGTTACGGAGTCTTGATCAGCCCAGGAAACGTTAAGGGCGTGCAGGCCAAGGTTAGTGCTCAGGTCACGCAGGTCTTGATCCGCGTGGGCCAGCATGTCGAACAAAATCAAGTCGTGGCTGAAGTCAGTCAACCGGCTCTCCAGCAACAGCTGGAACAAGCTGAAGACAAGCTCAACGAATTGCGAGCCTTCGACAAGACGGCTCGTCGCCTGGATATCGAACGCCTGGAACTGGAAGACCAGGCCCTGCAGAAGCAAATCGATTTCATCAACAAAGAGATTGAACGATCGCGCGGACTGGCAGAGAAAACCGATAAAGAAGCGAGAACTTCGATCGACAAGCAATCTCGCAATCTGCAGCGTGCCGAGAAGTTGCTGTCCGAACTCAGAGACTCACTGACGAATCGGGTCAAAACGATCCGGCAATTACGAGCCGATGGGCTGACGTCCGAAGATTCTGTACTGAGCGCCCGCAGTGCCGAAATGGAAAGCCAACTGAAGGTCGCGAACATTGAGGTGCAACTGCAGGACCTCGTGCTGCTCGATATTCGGCGCGAACAAACAGAACTGCAGACGCAAAGTCGACTGGCCGACCTGCAATTGCAATTGCTGCAATTACCGATCAAGAAGATGCAGATCGAGACGCAGATCATGCAGTCTCAACAGACGCGAAAGTCGGAAATTGACGAACTTGACGATCGAATCGCCGGTTTGAAACTGCGTTTGCAAGATGAATCGGAAATCCGCAGCCTGTACTCCGGCCGCATTCTGGAACTCGCTGTTTCCCCCGGGCAAATGGTACACCAGGGAATGCGCCTGGCTACGATTGCCGAAGATCAGGCCGAGGAACTCAAGAATATCGCGTATTTCAAGATTCGAGATGGCAAACGGATCCGCAAGGGGGACAGAATCTTGGTGACCCCCACGAACATTGAAC
>JAFEBR010000185.1 GCA_018242565.1 Planctomycetota bacterium
ATTGCATCAATCAACCCTTCCCGCAAGAGTTGGTTGTGTACCCGGCGCGGCAACCCTTCTGCGTTTTCTTCCGGATCCGTGGTAAAGGCCTTGGATTCAACAAACGAATACATGCCATTGTTTTGCGAGAAGATAAAATCGGGCCATTTCCGTACCACACGGACCAGCACCCAGGGACAAATGCCCGCTTGTGCAAAGATTCCGGCCATAATCTCGCCAATCACCCCGATGCTGGACGGACTGGAAGTCTTATCTTCTTGGGTCGTGATCCCGAGCTTGCTGTAGCGCCCGGGGTACGGAAAGGCACGGGTTCCGTTGTTCCATTCATCCCAGATTTCTAAATCGGCCAGCGGATCGGCAACCGCCGCCTCCGGAAAAGCCTCGTTGGAACACAGAATTTGGTCGGGGTGGAACATCAAATGATGGCCGTCCTTAAGAGTCGCCTCGCGACACGCCTCTTCGAACAGCACCCAGCCAACGTCGGCACGGCTGTAGTGACGACTGCCGTACCGTCGTAGGATTTCTTCAGTAAAGGTGTACCGCCAGTGTTCAAATGAAACATCGATCATCAGACTTACACCTTGTAAACTCTCAAGACTTCGTCACCGTAGGGATTGATGACTTTCACGGCAATCTTGCCGGTACTGGGTATTGGAAACGGCCGGCTTTTCGTGGAGTAGAGCGCAGACCACGCGACTTCGTCGATTTCGGCTCGCAGGGCACGCTTGAGTTTGTCGTACGGTTCGTCGGCCCCGGTGAAGTTGGGGTGCCGGACGAAAAAGCTCTCGCCGTCGTAATTCGTGTCGATGAACCAGCAGGCTATGTCGTCGGTCGAGTTGCTGCGGATCGTCGTCGAACCGGAAATGTCGAGTCGGCTCCACAAAGGGAGAATCCAGGATCGCGTTGTCGATTACGACGTGCGCCATCGCTGGCCCTCAATTCCTTGGATGATAGAGGCGGGCGGCACCCGGCCCCAAGGACCATGATTCTAACGCATTTATGGAAGCCTGTACAATCAGTGGTATTCGTGGAACACCGATCGTTGCGCCCTGTATTACGATTCTTTTCAACTGTCAAAGAATCGGAAATGGGAGACGGCAATTGATGGGCCTCGGTTTGGAAAACCCAACTCACGTCATCGCGACGCGCACCATGAGCCTGGTCGAAACAGGATTGGCGCTCGCACCGCAGACTTCAGCACATCAGCCACTCGCCGCGATGAACCCGGAGGTTTCGACACGGACAGGCTACAGCGGTCACACGCACAGACGGACCACACAAGCAGAGCGGCAATGACCGGTGGGCTGACGCCGCACCGTTCGCCAAGGGATAGTGTAGTGAGCGACCAGAGTCGGCTGGCGGGTCATTCGACTCGGTTCCACGAAATCGCTCTGGCTGAATTTGTGAGCAACATCGCGTCTGCGCAACGATCGGGATTGCGGGCGTAGCGCCAAATGATTTCGGATCACCGTTGATTTGCAGGTTGACCCGCAATTCGAGAGGCACGCTGAAACCGGCGGGATGAACCCGACGGGTCGCGAGGTGTTGTCGCGCCGGCGAGCGAGCACGTTGGCCGGCCCGAAAGCCCCGATGATCAGTGCTTACCCTGACAACCACGTCACACGACGACACGCAGAACAGCGAGCCACCGGGTTTATCCCGGTGGTTTCAGCGCTGACAAGTGACGGCGGTTACACTCGCAGATTGATCTCTCAAGCAGAGCGGGAATGACCGGTGGGCTGACGCCGCACCGTTCGCCAAAAAAAGTTGCGTGGTGTGCGGCGAGTCAGTGACGGTGAATGGCCGACGTGGGCTGGCGGGTCAATTTGCGATGCGACCGACGGGCCGGAAATACAGAA
>JAFEBR010000186.1 GCA_018242565.1 Planctomycetota bacterium
AAATTCGCCATCATTCGTTCGTTGTATGGCGGCCCGGACCAGCACGCGTCGGACATGTGTCTGAGCGGGTTTCCCATCGGGCCCAAAGGACGACAAGACAACCACCCCTCGTTGGGGTCGGCGGTTGCCAAGTTGCACGGCCCGGTCGATCAGGCCGTTCCTCCGTTCGTCGGGTTGACGATCAAGACCCGGCACGAACCGTACTGCAACCCGGGCTTCCCCGGGTTCCTGGGACAAGCCTACGCTCCGTTCCAACCGGACGGCGAAGGCATGGCCAACATGCGACTGAACGGGGTTACGCTCGACCAACTCCGCGACAGAAAAGCACTGCTGGCCAGCGTCGATAATTTCCGCAGACAGGTCGAATCGTCCCCGGCGTTCCAGGGAGTCGACTCGTTTACTCGGAAAGCGTTTGACGTTCTCACATCGAGCAAGCTGGTGGAAGCGCTGGATCTTGAACAGGAAGATGCGAAAGTTCGCGACATGTATGGCCGCGGCAGCGCCGCCCCAGCCTTCGGCGAAGACGCCGGGCCACACTGGATGGATCAGTTTCTGATGGCGCGTCGCCTGGTGGAAGCGGGCGTTCGCTGCGTGACACTCTCTTTCGGAAGCTGGGACAGGCATGGCGCCAACTTCGAGCGTCTGCCCGAGCAACTCGGCAAACTCGACATGGCGATCACCGCACTGGTCAGCGATCTCCATGCACGGGGTCTCGATCAGGATGTGAGTGTCGTTGCCTGGGGTGAATTCGGACGAACGCCGCGAATCAATCCGGGGGGTGGGCGAGACCACTGGCCGCAAGCCTCGTGTGCCCTGCTGGCAGGCGGCGGCATGCGGATGGGGCAAGTCATCGGCTCCACCAATCGTCTGGGTGAAATCCCGCACGACCGACCGGTGCATTACCAGGAAGTCTTTGCCACTCTGTATCGTCAGCTCGGGATCGATGTCGGCACCGCGACCATCCCGGATCCCAACGGGCGACCGCAATACCTGCTGGATCGACGGGAACCGATCCGCGAGCTGGTCTAACGCGCCGACAGAGTCGTTTTTTCGAAAACGGCGCGAACCAAACTCTAAAGACAGGTCTCCAGAGACGTGCCGACAGACCCCGGTGGGGCTTCGCACAATCGCTAATCTTCACGCGGACGGTAAACCCGGTCTGGGGAGTCTGGACACCGGTCGAGACCACCCCGGAAGGGGGCGGTGGTACTTGTTCCCACAGTCGAGTTCGGCATATGATGCCCCGCTGATAAGTCCCCGCGCTGCGGCTACAGGTCTTAGACTCTGGCCCGGCAGCGATTGGGTTGATCAAAAATTTTGGTTTGCCTCGGGCAGTGTGCCGTTTCCACTGCGAGGCAGCCATGCTGCCAGGTTCCAGAGAGAAGTAACTTCAGGAGTTGTGTAATCGTGTTTCAAAAGGTGGCCATCGTCGGTGCAACGGGTGCAGTGGGGCGGATTATGCTCCAGCTTCTCGCAGAGCGGAATTTCCCTGCCCAGGACTACAAATTTCTCGCCTCGGCCCGCAGCGCCGGCCAGCCACTGCAATTCCTGGGAAAAACCTGGACGATCGAAGAACTGCGTCCCGAAGCGTTTCGTGGCTGCGACCTGGTGATCGCCAGCACGCCCGATGACGTGGCTGCAAAATACCTTCCCGCCGCCGTCGAAGCCGGGTGTACGGTCATCGACGAATCCGGATATTGGCGGATGAAACCCGATGTGGCTCTCGTGATTCCGGAAGTCAATCCGCAGGCCGCCCTGACGGCCAAAGGGATTATCGCCAGCCCCAACTGTTCGACCACTCAAATGGTGGTCGCGTTGAAGCCCCTGCACGACGCCGCCAAAGTTCGCCGCGTGATTGTCAGCAGTTACCAGGCCGTCAGCGGTGCCGGGCTGGTCGGAACATCGGATCTGTTGTCGGGGACCAAAGCTCATCTGGAAGGCAAAGAGTTCAAATACGAATGCTTCGCGCATCCGATCGCATTCAATGCCATTCCCCAGATCGGCAGCTTCAAGGACGACGGTTACACCAGCGAAGAACTGAAGATGGTGTACGAAACCCGCAAGATCATGGGGGCTCCGGAAATGCAGATCTGCCCGACCTGTGTGCGGGTCCCCGTGGCCAATTGCCATAGCGAGACCATCACCGTGGAAACCGAACGGCCGGTGTCTCCCGACGAAGCCCGCCGCTTGTTCGCCGCGTTCCCTGGAATTGTCGTCGTCGACGACCCCGCGACCGGCCGTTACCCGATGCCGCAGGATTGCACCGGCCGGAACGAAGTCTTTGTGGGACGCATTCGCCGCGACCTGTCGCACCCCAACGGGCTCAGCTTCTGGTGCGTCAGCGACAACCTGCGCAAGGGCGCCGCGACCAACGCCGTGCAAATCGCCGAACTCCTGGCGGAACATCGCTTCGCGAAACCCCAGGCGAAATAAGGGCCGACCGGCACGAATCCGGACTCTGCCGTTTTTGATTCATCGAATTCCCGACTGATCTCTCTACTCGAAAGCCCGTGTCATGGACTTTTTCCATTACAAGAATCGTGAACTGTATTGCGAAGACGTGCCCGCCGCGGAACTGGCGGCCCGTTACGGAACTCCGCTGTGGGTTTATTCGAAGAAGACACTGCTGCATCACCTGGGACAAATTCAGACAGCATTCGCCGAGGTCGATCCGGTCATCTGTTACTCGGTCAAATCAAATTCCAACCTGGGCATCCTGAAAGTGATGCAGCAGGCGGGCAGCAGTTTCGACGTGGTGTCGGGGGGCGAATTCTATCGGGTGAAAGCGGCAGGAGCCGACACCAGCAAGGTCGTCTTCGCGGGCGTGGGCAAAACCGACGAAGAAATTCGGTTCGCGCTCGAGAACAATGTGTTGATGTTTAACGTCGAGAGTGAAGCAGAACTCGATGCCATCGCAGCGGTGGCAGGCAGCCTGCAGCGGGTCGCTCCGGTCGCGCTGCGGCTGAACCCGGACGTCGACGCCAAGACGCATGCCAAGACCACAACGGGCAAAAAGGGCAACAAGTTCGGCATGGATATCGAACGGGCCGAGCAACTGGCCGACAAAGTGCTCAGCGACTCGCGACTGTCGCTGCGGGGCATTCACATGCACCTGGGTTCGCCGATTCTGACAACGGACCCGTATGCCGAGGCGGTCGTCAAAGCCGCCGACGTGGTCGCCAAATTCCGCAAGAAAGGCCACGACACCCGCTGGATCAATCTGGGTGGCGGATTTGGCATTAACTACCGCAAGCAAGAGGCTTTGCCGGCGTCGGCATTTGCCGCCGTGATTGTGCCCGTAGTGAAAGCCGCCGGTTGCCGCCTGGCTCTGGAACCGGGCCGGTTCATCGTGGGCAATTCGGGCGTACTGTTGAGTCAGGTGATCTACACCAAGCGTGAAGGCGGAAAACTGTTCGTCATCCAGGATGCCGCGATGAACGACCTGGTCCGCCCGGCGATGTACGACGCCTTCCATCGCATCTGGCCCGCGAAACCGAGCATCGATCCTCCCGCCGACTACGAAGTCGAGATTCCCGGCTGCGAGCCGGCCGATGTGGTCGGTCCGATTTGCGAATCGGGAGATTATCTGGCGAAAGGCCGCTGGCTGCCGCCGATGTCCCGGGGCGACGTCGTCTGTACGTTCAGCGCCGGCGCCTATGGCATGGCGATGAGCAGCAACTACAACTCACGACCTCGTGCCGCCGAGGTGCTGGTCGACGGCAATACGCATAAGCTCATTCGCCGTCGGGAAACCGTGGAAGACCTGGTCGCCCACGAAGTGGGCTTGTAGAACTCCGCCCCGGCGATTGGCACTCGCAGGCTCGTCATGCGCCAACATTTTTGAATGACGGCGCATGACGTACTCCTGCTCGGATCGAGCGGGGGCTGCGCGGCCCACACCTGCGGAATAAACGCCGAGGAATGGAATCGATGGGAACGCAGGAGCGACTCCCCACCGACAACAAACCAGTGGCAGTGGGAGCAGTGGGGAAAGTCTGGCCAAGACTTGCGACCGGGCGCGTGCGACACCCAAAAAAGAGAACACCTGGGCAATAGCGGGACAGCCCAATACACTCCCGCGACCACCTCAGGTGTTCGGGGAAATTTTACCGCCGGGCCTCGTCAAAAGCAACACACCCACCTGCACCAAATGGGACACAACCCCGACAACATTCGGCCCTTGGGCTGAAAGGCCGGTGCCGCGGGGCTGTGTCCGATATGGTGCCAGCAGACGTCTGCGTCTTACCAGCTCCAATGAATCGACTGGAAAAGGCAATTAGCATGCCAGAAGAGAAAAATAATATTGCGCGGCGCTCCGTTCCAGGACAAGTTGAGGCTCAGGGCACTCGCCTGCTCGATCACAGGCCGGACCGCGAAGGCCAGCGAAGTTCGAAAATCGGCCGACAATATCGGAAAAACACCGATGACAGCGCACACGTGCGGATGTGCATGTCCCACGAGTCAGCGCTGTTCAGCCCAAGGCGAATGGATCATAAACTCTTGAATGCAGCCATTGTTTTCACAGTCCCCATCGGGCATCCTCGAAAACATTCTGGCCACACGTGGCAGAAATCCTGCCTTTCAACAGGGAGCGTACACCGCG
>JAFEBR010000187.1 GCA_018242565.1 Planctomycetota bacterium
CTATTTCGGAGTGTTTGAGCGTGCGGGCGACTTAAAAGCCGCCTGGGGCGACAAACACCTCACAATTAAACAGGCAGCACCTGGAACATTTTTCGCGGTTTTTGGTGCAATAATTGTTACCGTCTCCTTATGTCGGCCCGTGTTGTTCAAAGAAGAGGGGGGAGTTTCTGAAGAAACGAAAACCGCGGAAGGGGATAAAACAAACCGTCGTAATTACCAAGGATCTCAAGGACTTGGATCTGCTGTAGAAGCACCTCCTGGATAAAGATTTATTTTAGTCCACGCCAGTTGCGTGCGTGCTTTCCGGAGTTTATTCAATTCGCTTTTCGCGATTTATTTTCTCGCTCGCTCTTGCGACATCCTACTCGCAGATTCCCGGGACCACATATTTTAATTTGAAATTACTTTGGGGTGCGGGCCACCCCCCGAATATCGATTTCGGCCGGCTTTCGAAACGGTGGAAGGGCAGATGACCTGAGGGAGCGGCTTGCGAGTGTGGGCCATGCCCCGAAACGGGACAACGAGTGCGGGGCATTCTGCAAATTGGGCGGATTGGCAGACGGATCACGCCGTCAATCACGCAAAGCGGGCGCGATCAACCTGTCGAGTGCGAGGAGAGAGCGCACGGGAGCGCGAGGCTCCGGCGAGCCGCCTGTCGACGTTCGATTGCGTGAGATCGCACCGTTGAACCAGGGTGCTGACTAAGTCTGACGACGGGGGCGGCGGTGCGGAGCCAGAGCCGGACGTCCCAGAACCGATCATGTCCGTGCCAGCAGACCCAGCGCCCAAGAGGCCTCGGCTGTGGTTGATAACGGCCCACCACCGTTCGCCGTGACCTTTGGGTGGCACCTGGCCAACCACCAAACCCCGGCGGCAACCCGGCTCAGGCTGCCAGAGGCCCGTTCTCGGATTCACGCCTTTGCCGACAATGTCGCCCTCTCGAAAACAGCATTCCGACGAGCACGATTTCTGCTCTCCTGTCTCTTGTCCTGCTTTCTGCTGCTCTCTGTGGCTCCGCTGCAGTTGAAGGCATGGTCGATCAACTGGCCGCCCACATCTTCCAGACGCATCTCGGCTTGCGGGGATATACGCGTCGAAATCGATTTCGGATGCGGCAGCTTTGCGAGACTTACAGGGAAGGCGAAAAAGTGTCCCCGCTGGTGACACAATTGCCCGGGACGCACAACCTACTGATCCTGAGCCGGTCGAAATGCCAACTCGAACGGCAACAGGCACGTGTCGGCGAAAATCGACCGTAGCGTCGCCTCGGTTTTCGGACATTCTTGCGACGGGCTCGTTTCCATTTGAGATTCGGGCAGCCGCACATTTCTGGCACCATAACGCACGGCGCCACCCGCTCGCTCCAATCCTTGACACGATCGGGGAAGGCCGCTTCTAATGGATTCGCGGCCGGTTCGATCGCGAACACGGCAACTCCTCAAGCCAGTTCGTTTCGTCGCAGTGGTCACGCGGCAGTTCGCACGCGTTCAAGGCCGAATTGATGCCATCCAAGCAATTACTTGAGACACGAAAGCGTTTCTTCGAGTTGACAGTCGACGCGTTCGACTTGAGCGAACTCGAAGAAGTCGCGTCCTTCGATCTCGGGACGCCGTTGAATCAAATCGCCGGGAATGGTTCGCTCCGGGACAAAGTCTTCGCTCTCATAGGCTGGGCCGAGCGCGAAGGCCGGTTGGTCGAATTGGCACACAGCCTGGCCGCGCGTCGGCAGAACCGCGGCGACCTTGCCGCCGTCGTTAAAGACTTGGTGGCTCTGTTGGAAACCGGGGCAATCGGTGGCTTCTCGGTCGCAGCCGCGCGGCCGGTCCAACCGGACATACCGACCTCACCGCCTGCGGCCAACCCGCCGTCCGGTGGCGATAACGCGGAACGACCCGAGATTTTTGTCTCGTTCGCCTGGGGAGACGATCGTTCCCCCGCAGGCATTGACCGCCAGCAGGCAGTCGATCGGCTCTGTGCCAAACTACCGGAATGGGGCTACCAGGTTCGGCGCGATTGCCAGGAGATCCGGTACGGTGACCTGATCTCGGCCTACATGCGGCGACTGGGGCGCGCCGATCGCGTGCTCGTAATCCTCAGCGAGAAGTATCTGCGGTCACCATTTTGCATGGCCGAACTCCACTACATCTATCAGCGCTCGCTGGGTCAGGCGGACGAATTTCACAAGCGGATCATTCCCGTGGCGCTCGCCGACGCGCACTTCAGCACTCCGGAAGAACGCCTGGACCACGCGAAATACTGGCACGGCCGCCGCGAGAAGCTCAAGGCCGACTGGGAGTTTCTGGGGACCAGCGATCAGCGGTTACTCAAGGAGATGCAGCGCTGGTCGCAGGAGGTGGGGGACATGCTCGCGTACATTAACGACCGGTTGATCCCGCGCACCTTCGACGACATCTGCCGCGACGATTTCCGGGCGCTTCGCGAAATGCTGGGCGCACTTCGAGATCAGGCAAGCGTTGAGCCGGGTGTGGCGAAAGGGGCGAAACGAAAAGAACGAGCGAATCCCCGACCTATGGCCTCAGACGTTCAACCTGAAAGTCAGGCTTCAAAGACCGGAGCCTCCGAGGCCGGGGAGCACGACGTTCGGCAGCTGTCCGTTGCTCAGGGTACGGAAACCAAGGGCTCGCAATCAAATCGCCCGTCCACGGCAACGATCGTCGGAACCGGCGATCATCCGCCTTCTGTTGGCAGGCCGAGAATCTACATCAGCTACACCTGGCGAACAAAGGGCCTCAAGCCGCGGGCGCTGAAGCTGGCCGAAAAGCTTCGCGATGCCGGCATCGATGCGCGCATCGACCTGTTCTATGCCAAGAGTCTGTACGGCTTCACACCTCCGGACCCGGTTCCAGGCAGAGATTCTTGGGAAGTCTGGCAGGAGGAGCAAGTGGAGGCGGCTGACTGCGTGCTCCTGATTTGCACGCCGGAATACTTCGACTCTCCTCCGGAGACGGGTGCCAGTCGCGATTTGCAATTCATGCAGAGTGATTTGGAGTCCGGTCGTGCAAAGCCTCGCAAATTCATCCCCGTTGGATTCGGATCCCACAAAAAAATCTTGCCTTACATTCCCGCTTTCGTGGATGGAGCGACCTACTACGACCTGAATTCCGGAGCAAGCGATGGATTTACCCTTGACGATCTGGTTCGCAGGCTCAAGTCAGAGTTCAAGTAGGCGGATCCACCATGCCCGCCCCTGAACGACTCCGACTGACCAGACAGCTTCTCGAGCTGACGGTCAGCGCGTTTGATGAGAAGGAACTTGCGGAGGGCTTCTACTTTGCCTTTGGCAAGCGACTCGCCGAAGTCGTTACCGTCAAAGACAACCTCCGAATGATCGTCCTGGATCTGCTGGTTTGGGCCGACAAGGACGGCAGTCTGGGAGAGCTGGCGCAGGCATTGGCTGAGCTGAAACCCAATCGGCACGACCTGGCGGAGGTTGTCGCACAATTGCAGCATGTGCTCGCGCCGCCACCGGCCCCGATTGTTCCAGCGGATCGGCTCCCGGCGGACCCGCGGCCGGCCTCGGCCGGCCTGACCGTATTCCTCGCCACTGCGACTCCCGATGAACGCGGGCAAGCTGACCGCAAGGCGGTTGCCGACGCGTTGCGTCATTTGAAACAAGTCACTGTGCGACTCTTGCCCGAGATCGTCTACGAAAGTGACACCTACGACACCCAGCTCGATGCCGACCTGGACCAGTGCCAGTTGTTCGTACAAGTCCTGGGTGAGTCGGGTTCCGAGGCCAGCGCCCTCCGGCCGCACGGAATCGAGGGCTTGCAGTTCGCGCGGGCGCACGCCAAGGGGCTCCCCTGCCTCCGCTGGCGGCCGCGCGATTTGACAGGCGATGCGATCATCAAAGCCGGGCCGGCCTATTTTCACTATTTGTCCGGGGCGGCCGATCCTCCGGATATCGATCCCCAGGAGCGTATTCAGCCCGGTTACCTGGCCGATTTTCAACGGCAGATCGAACAGTCGCTCGTCAAACTCGCCGCGCGGCGAAATAAACGGTCGGTCGACCGCAAGATCGCCGTTTTGGTGCGAACTCAGGAAACCGACGAGGCGCTCTCGCGAGATCTCGATCAGCGCTTACGGCAGCGGGCCCAGACCTTTTGCCAGATTGTCGACGAATTCTACCCGCTCGACGAAGTTTATGAGGACGAACGCGGTTTGGTCGTCATCCACGGCCAAAGCTCGGCGGATTGGGTCGAGCAGCGCGTCGCGGAGTTTTGCGACATCGCACTCGAACACGAAACGAACCCGCCGGTCTGTGCCGTATTCGTCGGTCCTCCTGACGGCAAGCCGCCCCTGCGCAAACGTCCGGCCGGCTTCCATCTGATCCGTCACGACGACCCGCAGGCATTCGACAAGTTTCTCGCCGCGTTCCAGGGGCGCAATGGAGGGCCTGGATGAGCACTTTACCCGAGCCAACTGCCGACAATCCGGCGAACCCCGCTGGCCAGCCGGCTGCAATCGTCGCGCCTTTTGAAGACGCACCTGCTCCCGCGAATACTCTGGTGGCAGACCACCTCGCGCCCTATCCCGGCTTGCGACCTTTCGAGGAGAACGATGCGCCGCGGTTCTTTGGGCGTGGCGTTCAGAAGCGGCAGATGCTCAAGCGTCTGGAACAGGTGCATTTTCTGGCTGTCATTGGGACCAGCGGTTGCGGGAAGTCGTCGCTCGTCCATGCCGGGTTGCTCCCCGCGCTGCGGCAGGGCTGGCTGCTGGGGACCGGAACCGAGTGGAAAATGGCCAAACTTCGCCCCGGCGATTCCCCCTTGCGGAACCTGGCTGCCGCGCTGCACCGGGCGCTCACGCAACCGGAAGTCCCAACTGCTGGTGCAGGCGTCCTGGCTGCTGCTGTGCAGCCGACTCCCGCCGCGCAAGGACCAGCAAAATCCGACGAGTCCGAAGACCGCGAACTCGGTGTTGAGCTCACTCTCAACACACTCAACCGGGGCCGCTACGGGATTCTTGACCTGGTCGCCGAGTCTGAACTGGAGTCGGGAGCAAACGTCCTCGTGCTGGTCGATCAGTTCGAAGAACTGTTTCGTTATCGCGAAAAAATCGAGATCGCGCGGCCGCCTGAAAGCAGCCCTGAGGTAAAAGAGTCGGCTCGTCCGAGCGCCGATCGCGACGTTCGGCAACCATCCGAAGATCGAGATGCAGCCGTACTGGCGGAGCGCAACCGAGCCCGGTACGCGCGGCACAATGAGGCGATCGCGTTCGTCGACCTGCTGCTGGCGGTCGCCGGGCAGACACAGGCCCCGGTGTACGTCGTGATCACGATGCGGTCCGATTTTCTCGGGCAATGCGATTTGTTCCAGGGGCTTCCCGAGGCGATCAACCAGAGCCAATTCCTAACGCCGCGGATGACGTCCGACCAGTTGCGTGACGCGATCGTCGGGCCGCTCGATCAGTTCGCCGCTTCGGCCACGCCGGCGCTGGTGGGCCGCATCCTCGACGAGATTGGGGCTGAACCCGACCAGTTGCCGCTGATGCAGCACGCCCTGATGCGAACGTGGAACGTGGCGTGCAACGCCCCCGACGCGTCTGTGCCGACAATTGCTGAAGGTCGCCACGATCGCCAGAACCTGGGCGATGCCGGTAACACCCCCGGTCTCGCGAATGTGGCTACACCGAGACAGCAGTCGATCGTCCTCACCGAGGCGCATTATCTGCACGCCCACGTGGGTGGCGTCAAAAACGCGCTCGATACTCACGCCGAGGAAATCTACCGCAGTCTGGCCGGGACGGTCGATCTTCCAGACAATCATTCGGGCGATTCCCCTGGCACGGCGCCCGAAAAAAAACTTGTGCCGACTTTCTGCGACATTTACGTCTGGGCGATCAACCGCTACCCCGGCCTGCTCGTCAAACAGACAAAGCTGCAAACAGAACTGGAGCAACTACTGCGCGAAAAGACCACCGCTCGTGGTTCAGAATCGGCCGCTGCTCCTGGGGCTCAGACGGTGGCACGCGATCCAACGGGCGCCCCCTGGGGAATACTGGGGGCCATGATTTCGGCACGCGAACTAAGGCTCGGCTTAAAGGGGCTTGAGCGGTTGCGCGAAGCGGCCGCGCCGCCTCAAAGTCGACGCCAGCGCATCTGCGAACGGATGTTTCGGTCGCTGTGCTACTGGTCGAGTTCGGGACAAGTCGTGAGGCGGCTGGCCACGGTGGCCGAGATTGCCGCCGTCGCCGATGTCCGGCCCGAAGAGGTGATTTCCGTCGCCGAGGCGTTCCTGGCCCCCGACTGCGCCCTGTTGACCGCACCCCAGCCCTTGGATGCCAAAACGACGCTCGACATCAGCCATGAAGCGCTGTTTCGGCAATGGAAACGATGTCGGACGTGGATCGAAACCGAGCGGGAATCGGCCCGCATCTGGAAGCGCGTGGTGGAGCAGGTGGCATTGGCCCGCATCGACAAAGCCGGGCGGTTCAGCCATGCCGACCTTCTGCCCATTGAGGAATGGCAGGCAAAACAGAAACCGACCGCGGCTTGGGTCGAGCGCTACGCACCGGCCGAAGGACTGCGCGTCTCGTTCGACGAGGCCTGTGCGTTCCTGCGGATGAGCCGGCGCTGGGCGAACGCCGTGGCGCTGATGCCGCTCGCGGTATTTTTTGTGATCATAGGGCTCCTGACCTGGTTTGCCTCGTATCGCGAGCAGACGAAGCGCGAACAACTCGTCGAACAGCAAATCACACACCTGCTGGAGACGACCGACGCCGGCCAGATCGGCCCGCTGCTCGGCGAGCTGAAATCCGCCCAACCTGCCTGGCGCGACCGGTTGCTCAAGGAATTTGATAACGCGCGTGACCCGTCGATCGCGCGGCGGAACGCGGCGCTCGCTTTGCTGACGGAACCGCCAGGCGCGACGGATCTCGACGCACCGCGGGATTATGTCGTGGGGGAAATCCTGCGCTCGCCTCCCGACCGGCTTCCTGAGCTTCGCAAGGCCTTGAAATCTCGCGCCGACGACGTGACTGCCGAGTTCTGGAAGCAACTCAAGCAGACGCAAGACCGCCCACCGCGTCTGCGCGCCGCAGCGGCCTTGGCCGAGCTGGGCGAGCGCGATCGGATTCAATGGAACCGTCGGGCAATCGACGTCGTCCGCGAGTTGGCCGCCGTACCAGCGTTTGAAGTGAAGGACTGGACCGAGGCGCTGCGCGGCGCACGCCAGTATTTGACTCCTGAGCTCGCGCGCCTGTTCGCCGACCGCGCGCCCGAGCGGCGCGCTCCGCGTGAGGTGGCGGCCCAGGTCCTCGCCGGTTTCTGGAGCGACTCACCCGAGAAACTCGTCGACTGGCTGGCCACCGCCGACAGTGCCCAGGAATTTCAGCCGTTCGCCAGGCAACTCCAAGGGAAAGCGACAGACGAGACGATCCAACACTTAAGCAGGATCGCTGACGGACCGCATTTTGCCGACGATTCCCCTCAAACACAGGAAAAAGCCAGTTGGAATGACGAATGGAAAAGCTCTCTGAACGCCACCGTCTGCCTGGTCCAAATTGGGCAATTTCCTCTCATTCGCACGCTGTTGCTGCCGGCCTCGGAAAGTGGAAGTGGTTCGGACCCGACTTTCTCCACCTACTTAATCGATAGGTTCCAGGAACTCGGTGCGATCGACAACGTCGATTTTTTCGACCTTGTCGATCGCGAGACAGAGCCGGCAATCCAACAGACGTTGCTGCTCGCACTGGGAGATTATGACAGCTTGCGATTGCCGACCGAAGAACATAGCCGCCGCTTGGCGACGCTCGAAACAATCTATCGGACACACGCCGACGCCGGCGTGCACTCGGCTGCGGGTTGGGCTTGTCAGCGCTGGCGCGAGGCTGCTGGCGAAGCGACCGATCTGACCGGTTTGAATCAGTCCATCAGCCAGGAACCGCTGGCCCAGCAAATCCAGCGCCATCGCTGGTTCATAAATTTACAGGGACAGACCTTCGTGGTAATACCCAGTCCGGGGAAATTTGAACTCGGCGACCGCGGTCAGCGGCGCGACTCCGAAATCTCGTATCGATTTGCCATCGCCACCCATGAAGTGACTTTCGGCCAATTTGAAAAGTTCGTCAAAAAGCGCGATCCGCAAAAGTTTCCGGTGAATACCCATCTGTTCGAGTTGGCGCTCAAACTCAAGAACGGGAAGCAGGACGACCAACGACCGGCCTCACGGGTGTCGTGGTTTGCCGCCGCCGCGTACTGCAATTGGCTCAGTCAACAGGAGGGGTTGGATGAACAGGAATGGTGTTATTTGCCGAACGAAAAGGGGGAATATGGAGAGGGGATGAAAATTGCCGCCAATGCTCGCCACCGCACGGGCTACCGATTGCCGACGGAAGACGAATGGGAGTACGTTTGTCGAAATGGCGCGTCGACGGAATACTCATTTGGCGAAGGCCGAGACGTTCTCGGACAGTATGCTTGGTTCTACAAAAACTCGAGTGAACCAGCAGCGGTGGGCCGGTTGCGACCGAATGGTTCGGGGCTGTTCGATATCCACGGGAATCTCTGGGAGTGGTGTCAAGACCGGGCTGATAAACGATCGGTGAACGGTGCGGATGAACAGCCGGTCGCCTCGAGCGAACACTGTATCGTTCGCGGCGGATCGTACCTGGAGCGCGCGACGGAAGTCGGCGCGTCAGCCCGCAAAGACTTCGCCGCCAGCGCGCATGAGGAGTCAGTTGGGTTTCGTCCGGCCAGATCTTTCCGCTGAGGACATTCCGCCGCCTGACAGCAGACCGCCGGTCAGGCCCCCTCCGGCTGTGTCGCATATCCTGCCGGAAGTGCTGTGTCCCCGGATTCGGCGGTCGTATTTCCGACTCGTCAGTCGGCGAACCATCACGGCGGGAGTCGCTGCCCCCAAAGTCGCGGCGTGCCGGGGCCCTCGTCAGGCAGCAGTGCGTTTCGGTGATAAGGTGGGGGCCCTGCCCGGTAGTAACGGCATCCATCCCGAGGATCGCATTAACGCCCATGTCAAGACGTTCAATCCAATTAGAACCGCCGTTACAAGAACTGCGGGCGGTTCAGGGACGGCCGCAACTGCGCCGCCTATTGGTATCGCAGGATACAGCGATAAGTCGTTCGAAGAGACAATGAATCCGTGCTGAATATGGTCAGTCCCTGCGTAAATCCCGACTATGGTGCCCCCATAAATTTCTTGCGGCCAAGTCTGTGTCGCGCCTGGAATGCTAAACGTTGTTAAGTTTACCCCGTCGAAAAACAGCCCTGCGGATTTTGAAACACCATCGTCATACGCTCCAACCAAGTTGCTTCCGCTAATGCCCGTGAGATACGTCTCAAACGCACCGGGAATGTCGGCGAATTGCAAAAAATCATTTCCATCATAAATAAACCCATGCAAACGCAATAGGCCGTAAGGCGTGCTATCGAAAGCACCCACAATACTTTGGCCGCTGACCCCCAGTGGAGTTGTGTGTAATGCGCCAGGATAAATTAAGGTATAATATAAAGTGCCATCGGACACAAATCCCGTCAGTCCGTTAATCGGATCTTGGTAAATCCCAATTAGATTGTTGCCACTGATTCCGGTTAGATCAGTATGGATCGCGTCGGGAACATTGAATGGAGAAAAGACACCGCTTTTGAAAACGAAAGGTTGGGACATTCCATTTTGTGGTATTCCGGCCCCTACAATCGTGCCACCGTCGATTCCAGAGAGTACAGTACCAGCTGTCCCTCCGGGGGCATCTATTATCACAAGACTGGTACCATCGTAAGCGAATCCTTCAACTCGGTAGGGTGACGAGTTGCTTGACCCGAAGTTTCCCACGATGGTCGAGCCGCTGACCCCGGTTATCTGTGTGAAGGTCGAATTAGGTACGTCGAACAGGATCAACTCGCCGTTAGCAACGCTCCCGGTGAAAATTGTTACTGCAATAATAGACGTAACAATGATTGCGGTTTTGGTCGACACACTCATGTTGGTTTACCCGTTTCGGCCTGAGAATCGCTTGCGCAGATCGACATTTTTGCATTAGATAGCGTGTCAATCAACAGAAAAACAGAAGTAAACGACCATCAGACAGAATAACGATCCCCCGCGACAACGTTCCGACCTTTGCACACTTGGCACACCTCGACAATATTCAGCCCGACATACTGCCCGCGGCCGTCGCAAGCCGGGGAAGGAGCCACCCACTCTGCTGGCCTCGTTTAGGCCGCGCGCTTGGGCAGATGCTGCAGACCGGGCTGGCGGTCGGACGTCCCTGGGGGCACTTATTGTATTTCGATCGCATGAGAGAATAGCGCACGTACACGTGGACGGTACAGTGTACATCGCGTCGTTTCCAATCTTCGGCCCGGTAATGTTGGTGAGATGGGGCCGGCCAGGGTCAGCACGAATTGAGGTGCCCGCTTGCCGCGACTGCCACGAAAAGTCCTGTTTGATGAATCCGAGCCGGGGATTTATCATTGCGTCAATCGGTGTGTCCGCCGGGCCTTCCTGTGCGGAACAGACCCGAGCACGGGCGAATGTTTCGAGCACCGTAAACGAGCCCTGCAAGAGCGACTGGCTTTCCTGGCTGGCCAACTGGGCGTCGATATTCTCGGCTTTGCGGTCATGAGTAACCACACTCACGTGGTCGCCCGGAATCGTCCGGATGTCGTCGCGACGCGGTTCGACGCCGAGGTCGCACGCCGCTGGTGGAACATTTTTCCACCACGCCGAACGTCGGAGGGGGCGCCCGCCGAGCCGCGCGAAACCGATTTGTTGATGATCACCCTGAACCCCGAGCGACTGGCAGAAATCCGTCGTCGGTTGTCGAACATTTCGTGGTTCATGCGCTGCCTGGTCGAACCAATCGCTCGGCAAGCCAATCGGGAAGATAAATGCTCGGGACGATTCTGGCAGGGACGGTATTTCTGTCAGAAAATTCTGGACGATACGGCGTTGGCCGCCTGCCTCGTCTATGTCGATCTGAATCCGATCCGCGCCGGGATTTGCGAGACGCGCGCGAACAGCCAGTACACGTCCGTTTACGAACGACTGATGGCGCTTAAGGCCCGTGCGCAGGAGACGGAGGGTCCTTCTGATTCGTTACCTCCCGCAGTTACGGCGATCGCGGTGAACGTCGCAGCGCAGGCCGAGTCCAGCGACGACGCAAAAGACGCCACCGGCACGCCGGCCAAGGTAATGCCCGAGAGTGGGGCCTCAGTGGTCGCTTCGTGTGACGCGTGGCTCAGTCCATTGGAACTGACTGCAGCCGAAGCAAACGATCCGGTTCCCACTGCCCGGGCTTCCCACCGCGGTTGCGTACCGATGGCGTTCGCCGAGTACTGGCAACTGCTCGATTGGACCGGCCGGCAGTATCGAACTGACAAGCGCGGCGTCATCCCGTCGCAACTGGCACCGATTTTCGAACGGTTATCCCTCGGCGGAGAGAGCTGGTTCAAGCTGATACACGATTTTCGGCGCAAATTCCGCCGTACCGCGGGGAAACCAGAGTCGCTGACGAAGGAAGCCCAGAAGCCAGGCGGCCGCATGCCTGGACTCAACCACAGCCGAGACATCTTCAATCCCGAATCCGCACCGCGGCGGCAACCGCCGGCCTAAGTGTCCGGTCTGAGTCGCCGTTGGGCGTGCCACAGCGGGCTTAAGCCACAACCGCGGTCGGAATCGACCAATCCTGTCTCAAGCCGGTCACCGCAGGCTGATGGCCGGATTCGGTCAGTGATCACGGCGTGCGCGATCGTCGCGCAGTTTGGCCGACGCGTCCGGAAAATCTGCCGGGTTCAGCGTACTGCCCTGCCGCTCCGAGTTTCCACACCCCCACTACGGGCCGAATCGACCGGCCGCTCGTGAGACACTCCAGTTCCTGACGTTCAATTCTCGTACACAATTTGTTACAAAGTGGGCGGCCCCGGCCTTAATGCATGGGACGGTCCATGTCCTCGGGGTAGTTGAATTTATCCAACCGATTCAAGATTCTCCGCTGGCGTGACCGGCTACCATTCGTCATAATTCGGTGCACTCGAAATCCCTCCGTGAAGCAGTGATTGATTCGTTTGGTAGCTATCAAACATCGCAAAACGCCGAGGGTTTTCGAGTTTTTTTGTCTTCCGCCCGATTTCCCGACTTTGGGTATGCTTGTTTAGAGTCTAAAACGGTCCACATTCTTGCCCACGGAATACACGAGCGGGATACGTGCACTCGCTCGCGGCAAGCTGCGATTTAATCACCAGAAGGGTGACTCAGAAAAAATGATGCCGCCGTTGACGACATTTGAGCACGAACAAGCTCGCAACCTTGCGTATTTCATCGCATTGAAGCGCGGGAATTGGAAGATTCCGTCCTACGATCGCCGGATGGCAGATGAGGACTTCATCGAGGCTGCGGGCCATGCAGCTCTTTATGAGCAAGATCCAGACGATGAAGCTGCAGATCGGCAAGTCCCAGTTGCTCTGCGGCAATTTCCTCAGTACAAGAACGTTGACACGAAAACGGCCGAGACGTTCGATGCCAACTGCGCAGCCCTAAACGATTGCGAGTACTGGACCATCTTGGGTCACATCTGGGTTCACGCTCCTAAGAAGAACACCGAATTCAATCACGCGCATTCCCAACGATACTGCCGGCTATTTGCAAGTCCGCGTCTTGGGAGGGATAAGTTGATGACGCCGACAGAGCGATCGTTTCTGCTGTCTCGCAGGGACACTTTGACGGTGTTTCGCGGCTGCCAGCAGAACCTTAATGAGCGAGGCTTGAGCTGGACCTTTGGCCTGCCCGTTGCGATCGACTTTGCCTACGAATACTACAACGCCGATAAAATCTATCTGACGGGAGAATGCGCGGCCACCGATGTCATTGCGTATTTCAACTTCTCGAAAGAGTTCGAGGTGATTATCCCAGGCAAAAATGTCAATGTAATCGCGACTACGCCAGTTCCCTATCCAATTCCACAACACCTTTTGAGGCAATAAATCACCGCGAGAGTTTATGGGATTTGATAAGAATCTCTCGACCTCTTACGCGGTACCGAACCACACTGATCCGGGCGCTTTATGGACGCCTCGGTCGCATCAACCGATGCAGGTTCGGTCCGTTAAATCGAGCCCTGAACTGCCAAAACTGCGATGAATTCGATGCGTTAACCCGAACGAAAGGGATGGGACCAGCCAACCTATACCGGATTCGGCAGAATTTTGGAACGCCAGCGCAGGGGCGGTCGAGCCTGAGTCGATGCGGTGCATGTGCCGACACCGCGGTGCATTGAGCGGCCGCATACTGACGTCAACCGTCCGACATGAAAGCCTGCTGCGATTCAGCGCTCGGGGGACCGCGAGATTCGGTGTGGCCGTTTTTCTTGGCGCGCGGCGTCAGTATCAAGTAAGGTCAAAATCCTTGCGAACCGAAAGCACCCGACGCGCGTCTTCATCTAATCAAAGGCGCATAAAGTCGTCACCAAGCACGATCAGCGCAGCAGATCGCGGTTTTCGCCGTCAGATTATTGTGAATTTCAAGCAGCGAGACTAAATTTTTCGGGCGTCGGGCCCTAAGTGAGTTGATACTCTGGCGGGGCGTCGCACTTGTGTCGTTGGGGGTGGCCTCTGGAGCCGAGCTTCTGAAGCTCGCGATCGATTCTGAAGGGCTTCAGCGCCTGCGACGATCGCCAAAGGCACTTTCGTTACATTCAAACCGGAGCGGA
>JAFEBR010000188.1 GCA_018242565.1 Planctomycetota bacterium
ATTCCGTTCCGGTATCGACTCTCCACGAACTCCTTTGCGCCTTTGCGGCCTTGCGTGAGCCCCATTTGTTGACCGCGGTCGTGGCGGTCAAATGAACCATTTGCCTCCGCGCGCAGTTCTTTTCGCAGTGACCGCCGTAAGACGACGAGCCTCAGAATTGGGCTCACGCAAAGCCGCCAAGCCGCAAAGAGATTCCGTCCCAACGTTCCATTGCCTTTCAGTAACGATCTCGACAATTCGGGTTACGCACCGGCAATTGTGACTCCGATTCGATTCCGACCATTCCGTTCCGGTATCGACTATCCACAAACTACTTTGCGCCTTTGCGGCTTTGCGTGAGCCCCATTTGTTGACCGTGGTCGTGGCGGTCAAATGAACCATTTGCCTCCGCGCGCAGTTCTTCTTCGCAGTGACCGCCGTAAGACGCCGCGCCTCAGAATTGGGCTCACGCCAAGCCGCCAAGCCGCAAAGAGATTCCGTCCCAACGTTCCATTGCCTTTCAGTAGCGATCTCGACAATTCGGGTTACGCACCGGCAATTGTGACTCCGATTCGATTCCGACCATTCCGTTCCGGTATCGACTATCCACAAACTCCTTTGCGCCTTTGCGGCTTTGCGTGAGCTCAATTGTTCACCTCGGTCACTCCGCCCCCGCCCAGTCCATGGAATTGTGGCGCAGGCGTCCGATGAATTGGGTCGCCCACAACGCACTTCTCGAAATCATGATTGCTGCGACGGGACAATCGTGACCTGCCTACGCCCAGGTCGCACCACCGCCGCGCACCGAACACTCCACTGCCGTTGCTTTGAGATTTTCAGAAAGTCGGTCCGAAGACTCCCCCGCGGCTGTCGTCGATCACGGCACGGTGCGGCGGTCGAACGGTGGAAAGCGACCACACAATGATGCTGCCAGCGCGTGTTCGAGTTGCTACTCTCACAGATCGGCTCAATCCAACTTCCACGCCCCAGCAACCTCGGAAACTCCCATGCCCACCCTGATCCCCAAATTTACACAGATTACAGCTGCCGGGAACAAGCCCAAGATCATTCACGAATATATTGGGCGCGTGAATTCGCAGACCGAGGGACTGAGCGTCGCCCGGATGCAGAGTCCGGGGGGCTGGGTCGAACCGGGGCAGACTCCCGAATTCGATGAGTACACGATCGTGCTGGCCGGCCTGTTGCGGGTGCAGCATCGGACGGGGACCATCGATGTGCACGCCGGGCAGGCGATCATCACGCACCGAGGCGAATGGGTGCAGTACAGCACCCCCCAACCCGAGGGAGCCGAGTACATCGCCATCTGCCTGCCCGCGTTCTCTCCCGCGACCGTTCATCGCGACCCGGAATGACATCGCCCGGGCGGTCGAGGTGATTTCCTGCCGACGCCCAATGTCAATATGCGAAGCTTGGTGAACTTGCACGATTCAGAGCAAGTCCGGTGCAGTGTCAGCACCGACGGCTGCAGGGCTGAAGAACCCCGCAGAGTCGCGCACCGGCGACCCAAACCACCTGTTTCAACAATTCCGATTGGGAAGACAAATCCGATTGAATGTTTTTTGCCGAGTGTGCCGATAATGACGACAGATGTGTTTGCGCAGGGGGGAAACTGCGTTATTCGCACGGTGCAACTTGGGCAGTTCGATGGCCTTAAATCGATTGCTGGCAGTTCCGGTCAGGCTTCTGACCTGCGTGGCGATTGCCTGCGCGCTGCCTTGTGGGTGCTCATTCAGCACTGACAAGAAGCTGCACTACATCGGCAAGCCGGAACCGGAAGAAGTCGTTACGTCGAAATTCTCGATCGGCGACGTGCCACCCTCGGACTACGTCTCGGACGCGTTACCCGTCACAGTAAAACCGCGGACCATTGGCGAGCGGAACCGCGATAAAATCTGGGATATGTCGCTGGCCGAGGCCATTCACCTGTCGCTCATCAACAACAAGCTGGTCAACAAGACGCAGGGCGATTTTCTGTCTCCCGGCAACCAGTTGTGGACGAATCCGGACGGTGTGATCTCGATTTATGACGCGGCGATCCGCGATTCAGGCTACCTGTTCGGTAACCGCGGCGTGGAATCGGCCCTGTCGGTCTTCGACCCGGTCTTTGCCCAGACGTTGTCGTTCGGCAACCAGGCCACGGTGACCAACAACTTCACGCAATCGGGCGGTATTACGCCCGGCGGCATCCTGAACCAGGATACGGCCCAGTCGCAAACCTCGTTGACGAAGTCGATGGGGTACGGGGCTCAGTTGGGCGTATCGCAGACGATCAACTACAGCAACAACAACATCAACCAGCCGTTGCAGTTGTTCAACTCGGTGTTCACAGGCAACCTGCAGTTGCAGTACACGCAGCCCCTGCTCGCCGGGGCGGGAACGGAATTCGCCCGCATCTCGGGCCCCACGTCCAGCAGCATTCAGGGTGTGTCGGGTTTGAACCAGGGGGTGGTGATCGCCCGTATCAACACCGACATCACGCTGCTCGACTTCGAGACCAACGTCAGGAACATGGTCAAAGATGTCGAGGACGCCTACTGGAACCTGTACCTCGCGTACCAGAACTACCACAGCCAGGTCGAATCGCGGAATGCGTCGTACCAGCTCTGGCAGACGGTCAAAACCAAGTTTGATATTGGTCTCGAAAAAGGGGGCGGGGCTGAAGAAGCTCAGGCTCGCGAAGCCTATTTCGAAGCCCGGGCCCGGGCGGAAGCCGCGTTGGGAGCTCCGAGCGGATCGGGTCGTGGCAGCGGCGGCATCTATGGTGCCGAACTGGCGCTTCGGCGTCTGTGCGGCCTGCCCGCCAACGACGGGCAGATTATCCGCCCGTCGGATGAACCGTCGATGGCTCCGCTGGCCACCAACTGGGACGTCGCTCTGGCCACCGCCTGTACCCGTCGTGAAGAACTGCGGAAGCAGAAATGGAATATCAAGAGCATTGAACTGCAGTTGCGGGCTGCCAAGAACCTGGCCCGCCCGACGCTGAACTTCCAGTCGAGCTACCAGTTGAACGGCTTCGGCGAAAACCTGTTCGGCGACAATACGATTCCCGCGGGCCAACCCGGCTTCGGCCTGCAGAACTACTACAACAACATCTTCGGTGCCAACAACACCGGCTGGCAGGTGGGCCTGCAGTTCCAGGTACCCCTGGGGTTGCGAAATGCCCATGCCCAGGTGCGGAACACCGAACTGCGGCTGCAGAAGGCCCAGACTGTCCTGGAAGCCCAGGAGTCCGAAATCAGCCATGAGCTGGCGGCCACATTCCAGGCGATCGACTACCACTTCCAGAGCATGCAGACGAGTTACAACCGTCGGCAGGCCGCAGCCGACAATCTCGAAGCGATTCAGACCGATTTCGAGATTCAGCGCAAGCCGCTGGACCTCGTGCTGCAGGCCCAGGCGAAGCTGATGATTGCCGACATCACTTTCTATAACAGTGTCGTTGAATACAATAAGGCATTGACCGAACTGCAATACCGGCAGGGGACCCTGCTGGAATATAACCACATTCATCTGGCGGAACGCGATTGGGGTCCGGATGCCCTGGCGGGAGCCAGACGACTGGCGCGGGCCCGCAGCTATGGCTATGAACCGCTGCCGTTCGACCCCATCCGACACGAACCCGAAGCCATGGCACCACGACATTTTTCGTCACCTGAACTGCCGGACTCCATGGACGCTGGCAGCCTCCTCGACCTTCAGAATTCGCCTCCGGCCTCGGCCAATCCGCAGGAACCAGCGCTCCTGCCGGAACCCGAGCCAGAGAAAGGACGCTTGGAATGAGCCACGGTTTGCGTAACCTCTGTCTGCAGGCTGTCGCGATGGGACACCGGGCCTGGTGCCTGGTGCCGCGAGTCGGCCGGGCGCATGTCTGGACGTCGCTGCCGTTGCTGCTGATCGCGACCGCCGCCACGTTCGCCTGGACGGAAGCCGCCCAGCCGGCTCAGAAAACCGCCAACGTCATCGCCCTCGAAAACTGCAACATCAAAGCCTGGAAGGAAGTCGTGCTGGGGTTTGACCGCCCGGGAATCCTGGGCAAGCTCGACCTGCAGGAAGGGGATTCGGTCAAAGCCGGTGACTTCCTGGCGAGCCTGAAAGACGACGTGGCCCGGGCTGCGTTCGATGTGGCCCGCATTCAGGCCGAGAGCGAAGTCGAAATCGTGTATTCGGAACTGGCCTCGGAAGTGGCCAACACCGAACACCTGATGCTGCTCCAAGGCAACCTCAAGAAAGCCGGGACGATTCCCGAACTGGAAGTCACCCGCGCCAAACTGAATTACGACAAGGCGATCGCCGAGCTCAACAAGGCCAAGCACAATCGCGAAGTCCTCGTGGGCAAACGCGACGAAGCGAAAGCCCAGTTGGACACGTTTCGGCTGGAAGCTCCGTTTGACGGGTACATCACCCGCCTGCACTTGGTGACCGGTGCGTCGGTCAAGCAGGGTGATGCGGTGATCGAACTCGTCGATACCTCGAAAGTCAAAGTGGAAGGCCAGTTGCCCGTCCGTGACGCCGAACGGGTCCGCAAAGGCAACCCGGTCAAAATCAAAATCGATGCGTCGGTGACCGGCGCGGCGGCTGATCCCGAAGGTGAGATCCTGTTCGTCGATACGGCCAAAGCAACTCCGCAGGGCCGGGTGCGGGTCGTGGCCGAGGTCAAGAACCCCAAGAATCTGATCCGGGCCGGCCAGACGGCCACCTTGCTGATCACTCCGGCTGAAAAGAGCGACTGAACGCCGCATGATCACTGAAACCTCTGGCTTGATGCCTTCGACGCGGCGACCGGTGCCTCTGCACCGGCGGGCCGATCTCATCGTCGAACTCATGGAATACCAGCGCGGCAGCTACTTCGTGGTCAAAGACCCGGTGGCGCTGAAGTATTACCGGCTGGGGCCCGAACACTACCGGATTCTCGAACTGCTCGACGGCACCCGCAGTCTCGAAGAAATCCGCGACGAGTTACTCGAACGCTTCCCCTATGTGCGCCCGACGCTGGGGGAACTGCAGATGGTCGTTATCGACCTGCATAACAAGGGGCTCGTCTACAGCGGTCGTCCTGGCCAGGGACAGGTCATGCTCGAAAAGCGCCGCGAAACGCGGAAGCAGCAGATCATGTCGACCGCCATGAACATTCTCAGCCTGCGATTTCCCGGCTGGGACCCTGAACGGACGCTGCGCTGGCTCTACCCGTGGGTCCGCTGGATGTACCGTCCGGAATTCGTGTTTCTGCAACTGGCATTGATCGGCGCCGCGTACATTCTGCTCGCGTCGCAGTTCAACTTGTTCCGCACGAAGCTCCCGGAATTCCGGCAGTTTTTCGGCTGGCCCAACCTGATCTACCTGTACGTCACGATCGGCGCGATGAAGGTGCTGCACGAACTGGGGCACGGCATGACCTGCCGGCACTTCGGGGGCGAATGCCACGAGATCGGCGTGATCCTGCTGGTGTTCAGCCCTACGCTGTACTGCGACGTCAGCGATTCGTGGATGCTCAAGAATAAATGGGAACGCATCGCCATCGGCGCGGCGGGGATGTGGATCGAGAGTATACTGTCGTCGTTGGCGCTGTTCGCCTGGTGGTTCACCCACCCGGGACTGCTGCACCACTTGTGCCTCAACGTCTTTTTCATCTCGTCGGTCTCGACCGTGGTGTTCAATGCGAACCCCCTGATGCGGTACGACGGGTATTACATGCTCAGCGACTTTCTCGAGATTCCCAACCTGGCGGAAAAAGCCCGCCGGCTCACGCAGGATGCGTTCTCGAACTACTGCCTGGGAATCGAAACGAAGGAAGACGCCTTCATGCCGCAGCACGGCCGATTCTGGCTGATCACCTACACCATTGCTTCGACAATTTACCGTTGGGTGGTGCTGTTTGGCATTACCCTGTTCCTTTATACTGTCTTGAAGCCGTACAAACTGCAGAGCGTGGGCATCACCATGGCCTGGCTCTCGCTCGGCGGTATCGTCGGCAGCATGATCACGGGAGTGGTGCAAATCATCAGAACGCCCCGCAACAAACCGTTGAGTAAACCCCATATCCTGGCCAGCCTGGGGATCGTCGCCGTGGTTCTGGGCCTCGTCGGCTCGGTCCCGCTGCCGCTGCATGTCTACGCCCCGTTTCTGATCGAACCGCACGACGTCGTGCACGTCTATTCGGCGGTCCGCGGCAAAGTGGTCGAGATCAAGGTGAAACCGGGCGACCCGGTCGAAAAGGGTGACATCCTGATGGTGTTGGCCGACCCCGAGAAAATCCTGCAGAAGCAGGAGTTGGAAACTCAGCTCCGCAGCCAGGAGATCGAGGTCGAGAAACTGCGACGGCTCGAGCAACCCAGCCGGCTGGAAGTCGCGCTCAAGCAACTCGAATCGATTCGCGCGCAGATCGCCGACCATCAGCTCAAGATTGATGAATTGACGGTGCGGGCCCCGGTGAGCGGCAAAGTCGTCGCCCCGCCGCGCACTCCGGAACCCAAAGACGCCAACGTGGCCTTTGAGCTCCATCCCTGGAAAGGGATTCCGCTTGATCCGCAGAACGAGGGCGCGCTCATCGAGCCCCGCACCCACCTGTGCAGCATCGCCCCTGACGACCTGTACCAGGCCGTCTTGCTGGTCGATCAGTCTGACCGCAATGACCTGCACCTCGATCAGAAAGTGCAGATCAAATTCGACCACCTGCCCAATCGCGTCTTCGATGGCACGATCAACGCCATTGCCGCAAAACACACCGAGTTTGCTCCCGGCACCGTCACCAACAAGGCGGGCGGAACGCTGGCGACTGTGACCGACTCGCAGGGACGCGAACGGTTGACAAGCGTCGCGTACGAGGCCACTGTCCTGTTGGATAAACACGGCGATCGCCTCTGCGCCGGGATGCGCGGCGACTCGCGGTTCCGCATCGGGCATCGTTCCCCCTGGGACTGGTTGTTCCGTTGGTATCGACACACCTTCAATTTCCGGCTGTAAATCCATGGATGAGAATCAATCTGCCGGCCGGGAAGTCCCTGCCACCGACGACAGCGCTCTTCTGGCCGAATTGGCCCAGTACGGCGAACAGGCGATTCCTGAATTCGTGTTTCTGCAGGAACTGCTGAAGCGCGCGATG
This sequence comes from Planctomycetota bacterium, assembly GCA_018242565.1. Taxonomy (GTDB): domain Bacteria; phylum Planctomycetota; class Planctomycetia; order Planctomycetales; family Planctomycetaceae; genus JACQFH01. The sequence continues at coordinate 7,100 of JAFEBR010000188.1, forward strand.
ATCGGCCTGCGCGGCGAAGCGGGGGCCGTCTGGCTCATCGATTCCGAGCGACGCCTCGTGCTGCAGCAGGAAGTCTGTCTCGAACAGACCGGGTTTCTGAAAGACCCGGCATTTCAGGCGGCCTGCGAGAAGCCGTTTGGAGAGGTCTTCCGCACCGGCGGAGTCGTCTGGCAGCAACTCGAACAGCAGGTGCCGACGGGCGAGAAGATCCGCCGCAATCTGCTCTTGGGTGCCCTGCCCCGCGACGGACAGGTCGCCGGTCTCGTGCAGATCTTTGAATCGCCGTGGAGCAACGACGAAGATCGTCCCCGGCGGATGCAGTTTCTGGCGCAGTTGTGTTCGCTGGCCGCCCGGTTCTGGCAGATGCATCCGCAGTTGCCGCCGCTCGAAGCGCCGCCGGTGAATGCCGCGCTGGTTGCCTCGGCCGCCGGCCCCAGTGTTGAACAACAAGCCGGGGTGGCGCCCCGCGTGCAGCAGACGCGCCCGGCCCAGCCTCCTCCAGGCGCGGGGCAGAATCTGTCGCTGACAGGTCAGCCCGCAGGTGCCGGTGGACCGGCGACTCCGGCCGCGGCCAACGGTGCTGCCGCCGGCAAGCCGGCCGAAGAAGATCCCTGGATTCTCTCGCTCTACGAACGTCGCAAGTCCACCGAAGTCGCTTTGATCGCCGCCAATGAGACGCGTCGGCTGCTCTCGGCCGACCGCGTGACGGTGGGTGAGCAGTTCGGTCCGCGCGTCCGCATTCAGGCGGTCAGCGGGCAGCAGTCGGTGAGCCTGCGCTCGAACGCCGTGCGGTTGCTGTCGACGCTCGCCGAGCAGGTGTGTGCCACGGGCGAGAAACTGTCGTTCACCGGTGACACCCGCAAATTCCCGCCACAGTTTGAATCGCTGCTGGCGGATTACCTGCTGGAAAGCCGGTCGCGGGTGATCATCATGCAGCCGGTCTTCGGACCGAAAGAACGTCAGCCCGAAACCACCGACTCGCCCGAGCAGGAAGCCAACGCCGAGAAACCCAAACCGGTGGGCGTACTGATCGTCGAACAGATTTCGGAAACCCCGCTGCCGGCTGATATCGACACACGGCTTGAACGGGTCGCGCCCCACGTGGGGCTGGCACTGGGGAACGCGCAGGCGTGCGAACGCATTTTCCTGCTGCCCTTGTGGCTCTTGATCGGGAACTGGAAGTCCCGGCTGCGCGGACGAAACACCTGGAAGGCATTGGCCGTGCTGGGTGCCGTGCTGCTGGTCTCGCTGATTCTGGCAATCGTCCCCTGGGATTACCGGGTCACCGGTAAAGGCCGCATGATGCCCGTCGAACGCCGGGGCGTGTTTGCCCCCTGGGATGGCGAAGTCGTCGAACTCTTTGTGCAGAGTGGTCAGACGGTCCGCCAGGGGGACCTGTTGCTGCGCATGAAGAACGAAGATCTGGCCACGAATCTGCATAAACACCAGACCCAATACGACTCGAAGTATCAGGAATTTCTGACGTATTCAGCACAGTTGAGCGATCCCGGCACGCCGCTCAACAAGAACACCGAAATTGAACTGTATGGCAAGCAGGCCCAGGCCAAAGCCGAAATGGACGGGCTGGAAAAACAGATCGAAACGATTCGCCGGCAGTACGAGGCACTCGCAGTCCGCGCGCCCATCGACGGCAAGGTCTCGACCTTCCGCATCGATGAACTGCTGCGGAATCGCCCCGTGAAATTTGGGGAACTGCTGCTGGAAGTCATGGACGACACCAAGTCCTGGAGGCTCGAAGTTGATGTCCCCGAGAATCGGACGGGACACATCCTCGAAGCCCAGCGCCTGGCGGGGGACGGGAAACTGCGAGTCAAATACATGCTCGCCACCGATACCGAAAAAGACTTTTACGGCCGTCTGGAAACGCTTTCGAACCGGTCGATTTCCTCTGAAAACGAAGGGCTCGTCGTCCCTGTGTTCGTGGCGCTCGATGAGGTGCTGCCCGCTGCCCCGACCATCGGGGCGGAAGTCACCGCCAAGATCTACTGCGGCAAACGCAGCCTGGGCTACGTCTGGTTCGGCGACGTCATCGAAGCCGCCCGCAAGTACCTGTGGTTGTAATCGCCCTTGGAGTGCGGCTGCGCAGCCGCCGCTTTGCGTTGGTCCGGAGACCGCTGCTGGTGGACAGATAACGTCTTGCCGGCGGAGTTTTTGTTTTCGCGGGCGGTGCCGGAGGCAAATAGACGGGCACGACTCAGATCCCTGCCGAAAAAAGGCCGCGGCGGGAGTTGGTTCTGCGCGACGACGTCTTATTCCCGAAGTAAAAAAGGCGACAGCTGCGCGGTCGCACTCCAAGGTTAGTCAATTCGCACGACGGTGAACGAGTAGGGCGAGAAGGTGACCGACTTAAGCCCTTGGGTTTTGTCGTAGGTCAGCGGCAGGGGGCGGGGTTTGATCTGCTCGGGTGCGGCGGCTGTGTTCTGGGCTTCCAGCGGGCCGGCGAGTTCCTCGGCGGTCGCCTGTTTGCCAGCCAGTTCAAAACCGGCCACTTCGATTCGAGTTGTTTGCGGCCGTTCGTCTCGATTGACGACCAACAGCACCAGCGACTGGCCGTCGGCACTGCGGGTCACCGTCACATCGAGAGGCGAGTCGGTCACCTGGGCTTCCAGCACCCGAGGCTGATAGTTCCGCGAAATCATCTGCGTCACATAACCGGGTGGCTGCAGCCAGACCTGCGACGGATTCAGAAACAACAGACCCTGGTCCCAGCCGTTGTCGTTCTGGCCATCGGGCTGCAGGCAGTTCGCCGAGACCATCACCGGATAACGGCCGTCGCGCACCGCCAGCCCAATCGCGTGCGCGTTGGCCAGCGCCCGCCGTTGGCGTGGATTGCCCGAGTTGAGTTCAAACACCACCACGTGATGCCGGGCTCCGTGCGATATCTTCTGCAGCGCGTCGGCGTACGTGGCGAGGGCCCGTGTCGAACCAGACACCCCCGGTCCGTTGGTGTCGATGTGAATGTCGAACCAGACTTCGCGATTGTGAGCTTTGGCCAGTTGCAGGATCTGCTCATGGGCGGCCAGCGTCGTGATCTGCGATGCGGCACCGGTGAACTGGTACGGATCGACGATCGGGTGATCGTAAACGAAATCGCCCACGACGAGCGTGATCTGGGGGTCTTTGGCCCAGATCGCCTGGGCCTGGGCCCGAAACTTTTCGAAATACGCGGCGTCCACCCGCTCTTCATTCCCCAGTTCGAGGTACCGCAGGTGGTAGGGAGCCGGATGTCCATCGGCCACCCGCCGCTGACCCCACGGGCTGTCGGCTGGGCCGTTGACGTATTCCACAAAGTCGGCCAGGTCCTGCGGCGTTTCGTCCATGTGAAAGGCGGGGATCGACAGGAACCCGCACGCCTCGCACAGTTCTAGAAAATCGACAATGCCCCAGCCATTGCTGGAGTGGGGATACCACGTGCCACGATAGGGGACGCGGCGGTCACGCGGGCCGATCATTTTCTTCCAGCGGTACTCGGGCGCGTTCACCATCGAACCGCCATACCGCAGCACGGTGACTCCCTGGTCGATCAGGCCCTGCACCACATCGCGGCGGACGGGCAGACCCAGGTAACGGCCCCACGACCCTGGCTGCAGAAACGCCTGCCCGAGCACGACAGTGCCCGGCGCAGCGAGGCTGACCACAAACCGCCCGTGCCCGTCAGCCTGCGACGGTGTCAGTTGAAACGTCAGCTTCTGCCATTCGCCAGGTTTCACGGCCAGCCGGTTCTCGGCATACCGCCGCGTTCCATCCCGGCTCTCGAGCCCGACCGTCACCTCGACCGCTTCGTCGGCCCGCACCCACAGGTGCCCTTCGTAAGGCCGCCCGGCGACAAACGCCAGGCCCCAGCGGTTCAATCCCTGATTCTCCACCCCGACCGTGCCTGTGCCACCCACAAACGACAGCCGCTGGCTGTGCGTACCGATGAACGGGCGGGTCGTGTCGAGCGACGCGGCGATACGGGCCTTCCCCGTCTGCACAGCCCGCCACATGCCGCTGACAGCCACCGGGTCCCCCGGCTCGGCAGCCAGGGGCACATCCACCCGCCGGTCCCCTGTTTTCACCCACAGGTTGCGGTACTGCGCCGGGCGCTGCCATTGCCGCAACCCGAACGTCCCCCGCACCAGCGGCCGGTCGTCTTCGTAAGAGGCCACCGGTTTCCCGTTGACGGTGACCTCGAGCGTCCGCTCGGTCATCTTCACGGCCAGCGTGTTCCAGCGATCGGCCTCGATGTCGCAGGGGACTTCTTTCAGCAGTCGCCAGTCGTGCTGGTGCCGGCCCAGAACCAGCGTTTTCTTCCCGACGTCAAACGAGATCTCGTAGCCGTCGAAATTGTCGGCCCCCGGGCCAGGCCGGTCCACCTTGGTGATCAGCCCGGCATTGCCGCCGGCGGTGCCGGGCAGAAACACCTCGACCCCGACTTCCCCCACGGCAAAAGCCGGCAGCGTGCTGACGAGTTTCGGCCCGGGACCGGCGTTCCCCTGCACGACCCCGTCCGCGGCGCGCCACTCTCCTTCGACGGCGACAAACCCGGTGATCGGCCGGGTTGGCGCCGGTTCCTGAAACGCCTCACCAAACAGCATCTGGCTGTAGATGCCGCCATAGATTTCGTGGTTGACGTCTTCGATGCACGCGCCCGTCAAATATTTCGAGACGGGCCGGCCTGGCGACCGGGCATCGACGCGCACGAGCGCGTCGTCGGCCCCGGCCAGACCGGTCAGCCACCCAAACAGCGCCAGCCCTGTGCAGGCGGCGACAAACCACGCACGACGCATCATTGACCGGTCACAACTTTCTTTTCAGGCAGGCGTTTGAATTCGGCGCCGGGAATCCAGTCGGGCAGCTTGTCGGCATTCGCCACGTTGCGGGCGATGTCCAGAATGAACGGCCCCAGCACTTCGTAGCAGGTGAAGTCCCAGGTCGGGCTCAACTGGTCCTGCGGCGAGTGGTAGACCTTTGAGTTGAAGTCGTCGAAGGCTTTCGTGGCGAATTCTTCCGACTTCCCCTTGAGCTTGGTCCCCGAACCGACCGAAAACGCCGGCACCCCGGCCTGCACCAGGGCGAAGTGGTCAGAACGGTAGAAGACGCCCAGGTGGGCCCGCTTGTCGGCTTCGATTTCCAGATGTCCTTTGTCGGCGGCCGCTTTCACAATTGGCCAGATCGTCGTCTGGTCGGCGCCCGTGACCACCACCGATTCGGGCACACCCAGCGGCAGAATCATGTCGAAATTCATATTAAGTGCCGTCTTGCTCAACGGCACCAGCGGGTTGCGGGCATAGTACTTCGAGCCCAGCAACCCCTTCTCTTCCGCCGTCACCGCCAGGAAGACCGCCGACCGCTTGGGCTTCGGCGATTGGGCCGCCCAGGCGCGGGCCAGTTCCAGCAGCAACGCCGTGCCGGTGGCGTTGTCGGCAGCGCCGTTATAAATCGTGTCCCCCTGCACGGCCCGGCCGATCCCCAGGTGATCCCAGTGAGCGGTGAACAGCACGACTTCCGATTTCAGGACGGGGTCGCTGCCTTCCACAATGCCCACCACGTTGCGGCTTTCGATCTGTTCAATCTCCTGCGTCATCTTGCCCTTGAGCTGAAAGCCGAGCGAGTACGGTTTGAAACCTTTCGTGTCGGCTTCCTTCAGCGCCTCGTCCACGGTTTTGCCCGCCAGCGCCAGCAGGCTTTCACCCGCTTCGCGCGACAACCAGCCAGCAAATGCCAATGCGGGCTTGGACGGATCGCGAATGAGTTGCGCCCCATCGAGCCGACGAACGACCGAATACGGGTAGCCCGCCGTCTCGGTGGTGTGAATCACGAAACAGGCCTTGGCACCGCGGCGGGCCGCTTCTTCCTGCTTGTACGACCAGCGGCCGTAATAAGTCTGTGCCTTGCCACCAAACCATTTCGGATCTTCCGACGGGGGTTCGTTCGTGAACAGCAAGACGATCTTCCCCTTCACATCGACCCCGGCGTAATCATCCCAGCCGAATTCCGGAGCGGTGATCCCGTGCCCCATGAAAATCGCTTCGGCTTCGAACTCTTCGGCTTTCTGCTGTGTATGAATCGTGCCATTGAAGCCTTCTTCCACCGGTACGTTGATCGTCTGGCTCCCCTTGATTGCCTGCAGGGTGGATTGCGTGCTGGTCAACACTTTCATCAGCGGCACCGGCTGGTAGTAGGTGCCTTTGGCGCCGAAGGGTTTCACACCAACTTTTTCCAGACCGTCGGCGATGAATTCGGTCGCCAGAATTTCGCCATTGGTCCCCGGGGCGCGGCCTTCCAGTTGGTCGCTGGAAAGATGCGCGACCGACGCCTTGATCCGTTCGCCCGAGATCACTGACGGCTCGGCGGCGCGGGCCCGTTCACCCGCGACTGCCACGACCGCCAGAAGATTCAGCCACATGCCGACTTTATGAAACATGACAGGGTCCTGTAGAGAGAATAAGGAAGGAACAGCACTCGATCCGGAAAGCAGAACTCATACGCAGTCGCCGGGGAGGTGGGCCCCACGGTCTCGCGTGCCGGTCAACCGAGACTCTGCAACAGGCGGGAATAGAGTTCATCGACGTGCCCTTTGACCTGCGGCAAGGCTTTGGAAGGGAGGGCACAATCGAGATCGTGGACGCGCCAGTATTCCACCTGTTCGGCCCACAGGGGGAACCGGCGCTGCATGAGGGGCCGGTGTTCGGCTTCTTTCAAGGCGACGACCCACCGCGCGGTGCGGAAATCCTCTTCCGCAACGTCCTGGGGCATGCGCAGCGGTTCGGGGAGCGGAATCTCGAGTTGTTCGAGATACCGCCGGGTGTGGACCGAGAGGGGGCCGGGGTTCAGCGGATCGAGGGCCAGGCCCCGGGAATCGGCCGACCAGCCCACGAGGTGATCGCGGCGGGCGAGCCAGTTGAAATAGATCTCGGCGAACCGACTGCGGTAGTAATTTCCGGTACACAGAAACAGCACGACATGGCGCTGGCCAGCGGGCTGCGGGTTCGGTGTCCGTTCCATCTCAATACTCCTCAAGAATTCGCGTCAGTGGGGCTGGCGCGCGCCTGAACAAGGGCGAGAATAAACCGCGTGCTGCGCCTTCGCAAGGGGGGGAGTTTGTTCGGGCGTGGGACAAGTTTGTAACTTGTCGGCGGTTTTGCGGAAGGTAGGAGATGCCGGTCTGTCAGCCAACGGGTGCCGCCTGCGCGCCGGGCGGGCGGGGATTGCTCGACGGCGTGGGATCGGCGGAGCGATCCACGACTTTGCCGCGGGACGGTAGCAATCAATCATGGCTTTCTCCGGGGCAAGACCATGGCCGGAACGGATGCAAACGAAAGGCTCGGTGCCGCGCGATCCCCCCTGTCCCCGCTTCGCCAGGGAGGGAGTACGCGGTGTGAGTGGCGCCAGTGCGGTCTGGTTATTCGAGTGGTATTTGCAGGCTGACTTGCACTGGCAGAATCAGCCTGTTCTTTGTGGGCTGTTACTCGGCGTGGGATCGGCGGAGCGATCCACGACTTTGGGGGGCAGTACGATGACGGGTTTGTCAGCTTCGATGACGAGCGTGACGCCGCGTGAGACCCAGATTCGCACGGGACCGGTCAGTTCCACACCCTGACTTTTTTTCAGTTTCCATCGGCGTTTCGGCATAGTGATTTCTCCTACTTCAAACAGGTGATCCGCCGTCTGCTCGCACGGCGTACATGTCTCATAGGTCGCGCACGTGGCCTGCGCAGAGCGTGCAGTGGCCGGGACATTTTGGGTTCAATTCGCTGAGCGTCTCACCGCGTGAGCGCTGACGAGTCGCTGATTACGCGCGACGCGCGTGATACCGCGCGGCGTGTCGCGGTGCCGGCAGTTCGCCACAGGTCTCGACGAGCGCCTGTTCAATTTCTTCGCGGTAATGTTCGAAGCACCAGTCTCCCAGTGTGCGCTCCAGGCGCTCGCGGGGATCGTTGCGCGGAAACGCGGAAACCGCGTGCGCACCGCAGCGCACGGCGACTTCGACACAGCGGACATCGTGAATTTCAATCGCCGCGCTGCAACCGGGGTCACCCCCGTCGCGCGGGTTCCAATACGGCGCGGCACCGGGCAGATAATCGCAGCCCACCTGCAGCGTGTAGTCGAGTTGCCGATCGGGATCGTTGATCGTGACTTGTGTGCGCATGGTCGTTGCACCTCACCAAATTTGTTCAAGATTACGATTCTGTAATCCGGTACCTGAATCTTCTGTCATTTTCCACAGTTAA
>JAFEBR010000189.1 GCA_018242565.1 Planctomycetota bacterium
ATATTGGCGTTACCAAACCTGGCCACATTAAGAGCGTACGTATATTTGAGTGCATATTCGACCTAATCGACCAGGCGCATGGCCTGATCAATTTCCGAGGCGATCTTTGCGGGAGTGAGCTGGGCGTCGGTTTTTTCCACTTGGGCAACGGCAGCTATTTGGGTGTCATCAGCGCACGTTCGCCGGACGTGTCCGTGCGGATCGGTTAGTCCACCGACGAGCGCCCACAGAGTCAGCAACCAACGGATGGCTGCGATGACGGCAGGCTTTCTGCGGCACCTGGCCTGGCGAATGGTGGCGACGGAAAGGCCCTGTTGCCAGAGAACGTCGAATCGAACCACTGAAAACATCATAGTCCCGCGCCTTTCGCCGGTGGTCGTTTTCTCAATTGTCGGTCACGGAGGGTCCGGTGGTTGGATTGTATGGTAACGATTCAACCGCTGCGCGAACAAACGAATGGCAATTGCCGCTGCCAACAGCCCGGCAATCCCTCTCACCCCTCCATTGGTGACAACGAGCCAACCCAGCCAAAAAATCGCGAATCCGGCAACCGTAATTGTGCACGGCGACGTGACAATGAGGAGGGTGTAAACGGCGGCTCGGATTGAGTCCCGAAACGACTGCGGCGCACGATTGGATTTCTCGACGTCCATCCCGCGATCATACCCGGACAGATGTCTGCGGAAATAGCACCGGCAGACACCGGCCTGCAGGGCTTCACGCGACTGTCAAATGGGCTTCGACATACTCGGCGATACTGGCTGGTTCGGGGATGGGCTTGCCATCGAGCTGGAGACCTTCGAGATGAAACGCGATCGCCTCGGCGATTTCCTTCGTCACTTCCGCAACCGTTTGACCGGTCGCCACGCACCCCGGAAGATCGGGGACGTACGCCGAGAGATTTCCAGCAGCTTGCTCGATCACCACTGCGTAACGCATGACTCGGGTCATTTGAGCTGTGCCTGTTTCAGAATGCTGTTGAGCGTTCCCGGAACCAAATCATCATTCGGGTGACCGAAAAGTGTTCTCCGATCGAAGGGCACACGTCAAGCTCTCGTGGTTTTCTCGAGCGGCGGGTCGCAAGCACAAGGCCCGTCTGCCGACGCCAGCCCCAGCTTGGCCGTTTTTCCGCGAAACGACACCAGATCGCGAAGCTTGGAAAACACGCCCGGCTCCCGATAACATACGCTCGCACGGCTTAAACAGTTCCCATAGCAACGGAGTGCCCCCTCATGCCGACCGAAGTTGCCACGACTCGCCCGAGCGCGAAGCTGACTCTTAAGGACCGCCTGTCGAGACTCTCGTTCACCGAGGCGTGCCGACTGTTGGGCCCTGAAGGCAAGCAACTGATCCAGATGAACGGGAATTCCTGGGATTTCAAAATCACCGAGCACGTGCATCTGGGCGATGACCTGTTTCGCCTGAAATTTCCCAAGATGACCGGCCGGGAAGATTCGGTCGTCGTCACGATCACGCTGATGGCGACCGCCCCGAATCGACTGCATTGGCATTGCACTCATTGTGAAACCGCGTGCGGGCATGTCGGGGCGGCGTTCTCGCTGATCCTGGAGGAAAAACTGGCGCTGGGCCTGGCCGCGCCACCCAAGCCGCGCGTGCCGGTGGAAAGTCTCGACGAAGTCGCATTAGTCGAGTTGGCCCTGGCTGAACGACGCGAACGCGCACACACCGAGAAGATGCGAGTCGTTTCGACAGATCCGACGAAACCGTGGACCGATTATACCGTCACGAACCGCTTGAGTGGCAAAACATACCGCGTCGCGCTGCGCGGCACCGAACCGGGCGACTCGTATTGTTCGTGTCCCGATTTCCGCACGAATACCCTGGGAACCTGTAAGCACGTCATGCATGTGCTGAAAAAGGTTCAGAAGACCTTCACGGCCCAGGAACTCAAGAAGCCTTACCGCCGACGCCGGCTGGCGCTCCACCTGCAGTACGATGGGGACGTCGCCTTGAGGCTGGAAGTTCCCGACAAGCTGGACGAAGCGACGCTGAAGATCATCAAGCCCTTGATGAATCGCCCCATTGAGGACCTGCACGATCTGATGCAACGACTGACGCGACTCCAGAAACTGGAGAGCGAAGTCATGGTGTACCCGGACGCCGAGGAGTTCATCCAGCAGCGCTTGATCCAGATGCGTTTGCGTGAAACGACGGCTGACATCCGCCGCGATCCGGCGAATCATCCCTTACGCACAACGCTGGTGAAGATCCCACTGTTGCCCTACCAGTTGGATGGCGTGGCGTTTGCCGCCGGGGCCGGTCGAGCGATTCTGGCCGACGAAATGGGGCTGGGAAAGACGATCCAGGGGGTGGCGACCGCCGAGTTCCTGGCGCGCGAAGCCGAAATCAAAAAGGTGCTGGTCGTCTGCCCAGCATCTCTGAAATCGCAGTGGCGCGCGGAAATCCACCGCTTCTGCGACCGCGACGTCCAGCTTGTGGGGGGCAGCACCGCGGGTCGCCTGACGCAATACGACAACGAGTGTTTCTTCACGATTTGCAACTACGAACAGGTCCTGCGCGACATCATCACCGTCGAAAAGGTGAAGTGGGACCTGATCATTCTCGATGAAGGCCAGCGGATCAAGAACTGGGCCGCGAAAACCAGCAGCGTGATCAAGAGTCTGAAATCGCGATTTGCCCTGGTGCTGACTGGCACGCCGCTCGAAAACCGCTTGGACGAACTGTATTCCGTCGTCCAGTTCGTCGATGGGTGGCGGCTGGGCCCCGGGTTCCGGTTCTTCAACAAGCACCGCGTGGTCGATGAAAAGGGAAAGGTCCTGGGCTACAAGAACCTGGGAGAACTCCGCGAGGCCCTGAAACCTGTTTTACTCCGCCGCACGCGCGACAGCGTGAAACTCGAATTGCCCGAGCGCACCATCGATACGGTGCGCATCCGCCCGACGGATGAGCAAATGGCTATTCACAGCGGCCATAAACGGATCATTGCGTCCATCATCTCGAAGAAATTCATCAGCGAGATGGACCTGCTACGCCTGCGGACGGCGCTGCTGATGTGCCGGATGGCGGCCGACAGCACCTTTCTGTGCAACAAAGAGCGCCCTGCCTTCTCGTCGAAACTCGAATATCTGGATGACCTCTTCGAGCGGTTCTCAGAGCAACCTGATCGGAAAGCCGTGTTGTTTTCCGAATGGACGACAATGCTCGACCTGATCGAGAAGCTGCTGAAAAAGCACAAATTGCCGTACGTCCGGCTGGATGGCAGTGTGCCGCAACGGCAGCGACAGGAGTTGGTCCACAAATTCCAGAGCGACCCTCAGTGCCGATTGTTTCTGACGACCAATGCCGGCTCGACGGGTCTCAATCTGCAGGCGGCGAACACGGTGATCAACGTCGATCTGCCATGGAATCCGGCCATCCTCGAACAGCGCATTGCCCGTGCGCATCGGATGGGCCAGAAGCAGCCCGTCCACGTGTATGTGCTCGTGACGGAAGACACGATCGAAGAGAGTCTGCTCGCCACGCTGGCGGCCAAGAAAGATCTCGCGATGGCCGCACTCGACATCGAATCCGAAGTGGAAGCGGTCGATATGCAGAGCGGCATGGAGGAACTCAAATCCAAGCTGGAAGTGCTGCTCGGCGCCAAGCCCGAAGCCCCGGTAGACCAGACGGCGAAACAGCAGATCGAACAATCAGCTTCCCTGTTGCCTTCCGAACCCACCACCGAGCATCGCGAACGGGTCGCCGCCGCCGGGGGCGAACTGCTGGGGGCAGCCTTTAAGTTTCTGGGACAACTCGTGGCGCAACAGGCTCCGGCCGCAGCGCCCCCTGAGTCGCTGGTGGCGAACTTACGTGAAGGACTGGGAGCCTGTGTCGAAAATGACCTGACCGGCAAGCCACGCCTGACGATTACGCTTCCCGACCGGTCAGCCCTCGACAACTTGGCGCAGACTCTCGCCCAACTGCTGGCGGTGAGCAATCCCCCGTCGCCGCCTCCGGAATGATCCCGCGGCAATAGTCCCACAAAGAATCGAGGCGAACGGGATTCCGCCGCCTTCACACGCAGGGCAGGTCAAAGGAATTCTCAGGCAAGAATTGACGGCCAAAAAACGACTCCTCGCGCCCGACACGACAGTGTTGTTGATGAGAACATCGAGAGAATGGCCAAAATGTCCTGCGAAAGTAACCCCCAGAGATTGATCCCGGCGAGCCGAGGCTTGGTGAAATAACGCTGGAATGGGGCTCACGCAGAGCCGCGAGGGCACAAAGGACTTTTGCGAGCATCACAACTCAAATGGAATGCTGCGAGCCGAAGCGAAGTTCTGATGACGGGCCCGCTACCTTTCGATCCAAATCGGTCTCAGAAAGCCAATCGACCATTCGCCAGGAATTTCTTTGCGCCTGGGCGGCCTTGCGTGAGCCCTGGATTTGATGAATGGCACGATTGCGAATCCCTATTTTTGCCGAAAATGCTGTCATCGTCGGCGTGAATTGTCCCATCGAAATGGTAGAACACGGGCGGCAGAATCACGATTTCCAATTCCTTGACTTGGCTGCGGCGAACCGGGACGATTTACGCAAGCGGGCACCCACAGCCTTCGCTGGCAGTGCGGCATACCTCAAACTGATCACCGAAAACGGACAACTAAAGGACACTTGCCATGAAATACGGCTTGAACATGCTGCTCTGGACGACCGATGTGAACGAATCGCATTTGCCGCTGCTGGCTGACATCAAGAAATGGGGCTACGACGGCATCGAATTGCCGGTCTTCGAACTCGACGCGGCCAAGTACAAAGCCTTGGGGGCCCAGTTGGATTCCCTGGGACTGGAACGGACCGCAGTGACGGTCTGCCCTCCGGAAGCCAATCCGATTTCCGATTCAGCGGCGAATCGCCAGGCAGCGGTTGATCGGCTGAAAAAGGTGGTCGAGGCGTGTCATGCCGGCGGGGTGCAAAAGCTGTGTGGCCCGCTGCACTCGGCACTTGGCCAATTCAGCGGCAAAGGAGCTACTCCCGACGAATGGAATCGCTGCAAAGAGACGCTCACGCAAGTCGCCGAGTTCGCCCAGGGGGCCGGTGTGACCCTGATCGTCGAATACCTCAACCGGTTTGAATGTTACTTCCTGACGAGTGCCGCCGACACGGCCCGGTTCGTCAAAGAGGTGAATCATCCGAACGTGCGGATGATGTACGACACGTTCCACGCGAACATCGAAGAAAAGAGTGTCGCGAAAGCGATTAAGGACTGTGCCCCGTATACGGTGCACGTGCACATTTCCGAAAACGACCGCTCGACGCCGGGTGAAGGACATGTGGACTGGGACACCACGTTTCAGGCTCTGCGCGAAACCGGTTACGACGGCTGGTTTACCGTCGAGGCGTTCGGTCTGGCCCTGCCCGAACTCGCTGCCGCCACGAAAATCTGGCGACGGATGTATCCGTCGGAAGAATATCTCGCCACCCGCGCCCTGCAATTCATGAAGACGCGTTGGGAAGGTTAATCCGGGCTTGGCCCAAGCGACTGCGTCCCCAGGCCCCTGCTGCCCGCGCCGGAGCAGGGCCGGGGGTGTAATTCTGTTCGCCAACGCCTGCGGGCCGGCCGAATTACGCACCGGTGGGCGGTGGTGGATTCTTCGAAACTGTGCGTTCGGGAATCAATGCCAGGATCGTTGCCACACCACACGCCACAACCAGCGCTTCATTCAGCCAACGCGACATGCGATGCAACGAGTGAAATTCGACGGGCATGACACCGCGGGCCGCCATCAGTTCCAGTAGCCGGGGGTAGACGTTGGTGTAGTCCCACATGGCCAGGCCCACGGCTACGATGATCAGTTGCAGAATGGCAATTCTGCGACCGCGACCGATCCCGCTGTGCCACAACAGCACCACGCCGCACAGCAGGGCAGGAATCAACAGCGAGAATTCAAACTTGTAATACAGTGGAAACAGCACCTGCGGATGATCGAATTTCGTTTCGGGCGAAAACAGATTCGATTGGCGGAGATCGATGACCAGCATCACGAAAAACGTGGCAATTCCGAGCCAGGCGGAAAGACAGAACCGTAAGATTGATAGACAAACGCGAGACATGGCGGAATTCAACCAAACTGTATTTCTCGGGATCCAGGACGACCGCAAGCCCCGGCAACTATACCCCTGAGGGATTATATGCGCGACGAATCGATCTGGCGATTCACTGGCATCGGACAACAAACCGTGACAACAAGTTGACGGATTGCGTCGAATGACATTGCCAGATAACTTGATTACAGCTCTATCTTCAGGGAACGGATCACATCTCCACTGTCGAGTCGAGGAGCGATCGATGATTCGTCGATTGTCGTGCTTGTTATCAACCGTAGTTCTCGGGCTTGTCATTTTGTTCGGCGTGACGCCATCGTGGGCGTCAGACGACGATGAAAAGCGCGCGGCAGAACTTGCAGACAAAGTTCTGGCACACCGGCGAAAGATCCAGAGCGGCATTTTTCGCTTTGACTCCCGGCTCGTTTTTTATCGGGACGGAAAACCGGAACGGAAAAAAAACGAACAGATCGATGTCTGGATCGACGGGTCCTCGCGTCGGGCCGATTACCATCGAACAGGCGACGGCGAAGAGATTGTCGGGAATTACCGCAACTCAGTGACCATCACCGATGAGGTCCTGATCTTTTACAACGACCAAAAGTTTGTTGATGGGTCGCATCTGGTCAGCACTCTCAACAAGCCGGACGGTCCCCGATCCAAAATCCTTCATCAAGTCTTCGATCCGCGTTTGGTGGGAATGAACACAGACACGCTGGCGAATACCGTTAAACGCAAGCTGGACAGCCTCATTGGAAAGCGTGCGGATACGAAAGCGATTCGACTTGAGGCAGGCCGTTTTGAAGATCTCCCATGCCAGGTGGTCCACGTTTTTGGCAACGGCGAATTAGAAATCGTGATTTGGTATGCTGACGACAGGGATGGAAACTTCGTCAGAATTGAATGTCGTGCCGAACAATTTCGACAAGTCGCGGAGATCACTCATTCGAAAGTCGAAGGATACGGCTGGTTTCCCTCGAATGTGACTGTCACCTGGTATGACCGGGGAAGCGACGATATCGCGCGACGCGAAGTCCTCGATATCGAGGTCAAGCAAATCAATCAACCTGTAGATGCCGAGACATTTCGCATCAAGGGTATTGATGTTCCCGTAGGAACGCATTTTATTGATTACCGCGAGGCGCAACCCAAAATGCTGGTCGTCAAAGAAAAAGGTGCCGATCCGGTGCCCGGGAAGCCTTGATGTGAGCCTCACCACACGTTTCAACTGGTAGTGGGTGGCCTTTCCATCAACAACGTGGCCGGCTTACCGAGGGTCGGCAATAGCCAATCGCCAAAAACCTCCGATAGGATTCCACTGCGAAGTTTCGCAGGAAGCGGCTGGCGTGATTGCAACCCGAGAGAATCAAGCCGTGGCCGTAGTGAGGGCAGTCAGTTCTCTTCGCTCGGAATCAGGAAACCCAACCGCGTTTTCTCGTCAAGACGGTCCATTTCCCATCGCAGCGAAATAACGTGACCAACTCGCCCCAGGCACATTCGCCATCAATGTAACAGGTGACACTAACTTCAGCCGTGTTCTCATCGGTGTGACGAATTGACCAGATTGCGATGTTCACGTTCGTGCCACTTCGAAATTTCGCCCCGCTCAAAAGCGGGAACGTTACTCCCCTTGAATCGCGCCAGGAAAGCTGGCGGCGGGTAATATCCGTAGAAGAATATGCAGCATCCCGCTTTCGCTCGCTCCCTACCGGTATCGATAATGCCCGGTAGTTCCGAATCGGTGGTTCCTTGAATGCAGTTGAACAAGTGTGGGGCGACGGCCAGCATGAGATCACGGCGAAAGAGTTCGATCTGGGCGATTTCGCCATTGTGGACGAACAGCCATTGGCCGAAGCGGAAGGGGTGACAGTTCGTCTCCTGAATCGTCGCGAGCGACGTGGCACGGATGTGAGCCAAGAGGAGAGGCGCCTCGATATGTGCCGCCAGTTCGCGGAGATTGAAATCGTTTGACGCCGGGCAGACACTGCGGAACAGTCCAGGTTGCTCGTGCCGGCCGTACCAGCCGATGCCGAAGCCGTCGCCGTTTGTCGGAGTTTCCGGCGCACGTGAGTTCATGCTCTGGTCGATCAGCGAGTGCCGGGCGTTGAATAACAGGGCTTCCAGCGGAATCGAAGAACCGGTGTAGGCCAGCCAGCGGCACATGAGTTCGGACGATCGGTTAAAGGCCGGTTGGGAAATCGCTGCCCGTTGATTCACAAAGTCCGTCGGGACCAGTATCCGGGACGACGGCTGGTATGCGCGACGGCAATCACGAGCACTTGATCGACTCCGCAGCGCTCGAAAATCAAACGATACGGAAACCCTTGAATGCGTATTGCTCGGAACAAAGCGCGTTCAATTGGAAATGAATCTGGATCCAAGGCAATTCGCTCTGCACCAGCGTCAACTGCCGCTAAGAAACTGTCTCCAACCCGCAAATCGCGTGCTCGATACCACGCCTGCGCTAGCTTGAGTTCCCGACTCGCCAGTCGGTGAAATCGAACGGTAATCATTGTGCCTGTCGCAACTCGTCACGAAGTTGTTCCCAAGGCACTGAACCGGATAGATCTCCGCTACGACGATCCAGTTCGACGTCGAATTCCGAATCGGCGTCACTGAGGCCCGGCAATTTCTCGGGTAGCGTATCCAAAAGGCGATTGGCGATTGTTACGCGGTCCAATTCGGGCAACTTGAGCGCCGCGTCCAGGATTTCATTGAGAGTGGCGGACATGGTTCATTCCTCAAGACACGTTTCGTTCTGAAAGCGAATTCGCGAATTTATGATAGCGCAATTCTGAACCGTCAACCAGCCCGCTCGGGCCGGCCTTCGGCTCGAACAGGCGAAAGATTCGTGTTAAACACGGGATCAGCCGGTCCGTGGCGCGGTCAAAGCGTCAGGAAAGAAAATTGCGAATCCTTCGCCATTTCACACGATCAACATCGCGTCGCCGTAGCTGTAAAAGCGATACCCTTCCCGCACGGCCGTCGCGTACGCTTCACGGATCAACTCGTGACCGGCGAATGTGCTGACAAGCACCAGCAGCGTCGAGCGGGGCAAATGAAAATTCGTGAGCAACCCGTCAATCGCCCGGAATTCATAGGGCGGACGGATGAACAGCGTCGTCGGCCCGCGCCACGATTCAAGCCGGCCCGATTGTGCCGCCGATTCCAGGGCGCGGGTCGTCGTCGTTCCCACGGCGATCCTCCGACCGCCGCGCGCTTGGGCGAATGCGAGTCGCGCAACCGTTTCCGCCGGCACGTCGCACCACTCAGAATGCATGAGGTGCTGGTCCAGTTTCTCGACGGCAATCGGCCGGAACGTGCCGATGCCGACATGTAACGTCACAAACGCACGGTCGACGCCACGAGCCGCACAGCGGTCCAGCAATTCGGGAGTGAAATGCAGACCGGCGGTGGGGGCCGCGACCGATCCCAGGTGCCGCGCATAAACAGTCTGGTAACGTTCGAAATCCTGCGCATCGGCCTGATCACGGTGCATGTAGGGAGGCAGCGGGACTGTGCCGAATTGTTCGAGTCCGTCCCAGACATCAATGGGCTGGATTGGCTCGGCTTGCCAGATTCCATCATCCTCTTCTTTTTCAATCAGCCGCAATTTAAGTCGCTCTGCAGACTCGGGCACCAACGCCGGCCGGATCTCGATCAATTCGCCAGGCTGCAGCCGCCCCCGGCATTGTCCCAACAGCCGCCAGTGCCCGGCTTCGGTCTGATTCAGAAAGAGCCCTTCCCATTTCCCACCGGTTGCAGCCCGTACACCGTACAACCGGGCCCGTACCACGCGTGTGTCGTTCAAGGCCAGGCAGTCGCCGGCGCGCAGGAGTTCAGGCAGATCCCGGACCAGGCGATGCTCAATAGTCTGTCGTTGGCGATCGACAACCAGCAACCGGGCCTCATCCCGGCGCGCGGCGGGAAAACGAGCGATTTGTTCTTCAGGCAATTCGTAGTCGTAGGCGGCCAGTTCGTCCGTCACGGGCAGTCACTCTCGCGTAGGGTCAGCATGAATCGTGTTGCACAGAGGAGATGCTGCGTATCACGCCATCAAGGCCAGTCCGGGGAGGAGCAGAACAATCTCTGCAGGCCACGGCATACGATCAGCCACAGGTCTCTGCGACGGAGGCGTGGAGCCACACTCAACTCAAGGCGGGTGACAACTCCTCGGTCAAAAGCCCGCGACACCGCTGTTCGCGGCGGCGGGAATGCAGTATAAGGACTCGCGGTTTCGAGGCGAAAGGCTGGTAAGATTCAGTGGCGCATTCCAACGAGCCGGTGCGGATCGCATTCTGCATTACCGACCTCGACCCGGGCGGGGCCGAGCGGGCCTTGGTGCAACTCGTCACCCGACTCGATCGTCAGTCTTGGGAACCAGCCGTTTTCTGCCTGGCTGGGGAAGGCTCACTCGCGGCCCAACTCCGTCAGGCGGACATACCCGTAACCTGCTTCGGTGCCCGGGGCATGATGAGCCTGCCCCGCGTCCTCTGGCAGTTGGCTCGCGAATTGAAGCGGTTTCGGGCGGCACTCTTACAAACCTTTCTGTTCCACGGAAACATCGTCGGCCGGGTCGCAGGCTGGTGGGCGGGTATCAGCCCTATCGTTTCCGGAGTTCGGGTCGCCGAAAAACGCAGTCGCTGGCCGCTGCGTCTGGACCGCTGGACCAACGCCCTGGTCGTCACCAATGTCTGCGTGAGTCAGGCGGTCGCCGACTTCTCGATTGCCGAAGCGGGGTTGTCACCGGCGAAAACCGTGGCCATTCCCAATGGTGTCGAAGTCGCCCAATTTGAGCACGCGGTGCCGGCACGTCTCGAAGACCTGGGCATCCCCACCGGCAGTCGCCTGCTGGTCGCCGTCGGGAGACTCGATCCACAAAAGGGGCTGAAAACCCTGGTCGAGGCGGCGGCCCCCCTGTTGACACAACATCCCGATGTCCATCTGCTGCTCGTGGGCGAGGGGCCAGAACGCCGCATGCTGACCGCCATGATTCAGGCGCGCGACCTCTCTACGCAGATTCACCTGGCGGGTTGGCGGGCCGACGTTCCAGAAATCCTGGCACGCAGCACGGCACTGGTGCTTTCGTCCTACTGGGAAGGCATGCCAAACGTGGTCCTCGAAGCGATGGCGGCGGGCCTGCCCGTCGTCGCGACCCGCGTCGAGGGCATCGCCGAGTTGGTGCAAGACGATCAAACCGGCTGGACGGTTCCGATCGGTTCTGCGAGCGAACTTCAAACGGCTATGTCCCAAGTGCTGTCCGATCCAGAACGGGCCCGCCAGATGGGCCAGGCTGGTCAGGAACTCGTCCGGAGCCAATTCTCGTGGGACGCCATGATGCGCCGTTACGACGCGCTTTACCGCCAGTTGTTAACCACGGCCGCCCCCATTCGCTGAGTCACCGCAGCGACCGCACCCGGTGAACGACTTCTGCGTTAAAACCGAGTCGCGGCGTACGCCGACTGGCCCACTGACGCGACCAGCACCGGCGAGGATTCTGCGGGGGCTTGTGCCCTCCGGAACAGCGATAAAGGCTGCACCTCGGGTGCGAAATGATTCGTCAGGAAGGGGCGGAAAACGGCCATCAACAGCAAGGGCAGGTACCACAGCACGTAGACGCCGCCAGACCACGGGTACCAGAACTGGGTTCCGATGACGAGGGCCGCCGAGTACGGAATGACGTGAGACAGGCTCTTTCGCATCGGCCAGACGGTCAACACGATCAGCATCACGACATACGTCACAAACACCGGAATGATGTACGCCGGTTCTCGTGGCCCCCAGAAATCGACCGACCGGGCCCCGGAATTCCCCAGCGCCCGCTGGACCAATTCGGTCAGCGGCACATATCCCACAAACTGGCCGAGCAGCGCCTGAGAATCATTCGACAGCAGGAGCAGGCTTGAAACGATACACCCCATGGTCAACGCAACGGCCAGACAGAACCGCAAGCCCCCGCGCCGACCATAGAATGAAATCCACAACGGCAGCAGAAAGATCGGGAAAAACAACATCGCGCTGGCCAGCCCCAGCAACATGCCCGTAACGACCGGGCGGCGATACGTGTAAATCGTCCACACGACCAGGGCCGCCGGAAGCACATGGTTAATCTTCGCGACATCGAATGCGGTGCACGGCAGGAGCATGTACAACGTCGCCATGGCAAAGCCCACGTCCGGGTCGCCATAAATGTGACGCCCGATCAGCGTCAGTCCCACGATGATCGCCAAGTGGGCCAAAACGGCCAGAACGCGGGCAGTCAGTTCCTGCTGATCCAGCTCGTCGTCGTCAACTTCAGAGTTCTTTTGTGCCACAACCTTGGAAATCTGGGCCACACCGGCCGCGACGAGCGGTGTCCCCGGCCCGGGTTTTGCCGTGTCAGCCATGGCCGGATTGGGCTCTTCCTCGTCCGGTTCGACAGCCGGTTTCGCAGGTTGCGTTTCGTCGCCACCGATGAGTTTCACGCCATCCTGAATCGAATTCAAAGTCGATTCGGGAAGCGCATCTTTCACCAGCTTGGTGGTCAGAAACAGAAAGGCCGCCGCGCAGAGGAAGATCATCCCCGCGGCATTCATGTTTTGCTCCAACCGGGGACGGCGCGACAACAGTCCGTCACACAACGTCCGGAGCAACAGCAACGCCGTGACCACAAACAGCCAGACGTAGCCGAACGCGGCCCAGCTTTCATTGCCCCGCCGAACCAGCAAGAGTCCGGGAGAAATCGACAGCAACAAGGCCAAGTCGACGTTCCGCATGGACCACAGCCGATTGAACTTGAAGAAGACGGCGATGATCAGCAGAAACGAAAGATAAAACCAGGTTGGATCGTCGAGTTTGTAACCAAATAGAAATAGATCCATGCGGCGAAAAGCTGGTTGCCTCAATCTTCCACGCCAGCTGGCGGTAGATTGACCGAGACGAACCTGCCCCTTTCTCCCAATAGACCGCATCACAGCAGCTTTGCAGCCCTGTGATGCTTTTGAACCCACACCGAAACATCGTCGATTCTTAAAGTTCCCAGCTCTGGGAATCGACCAAGTCCCTACGTTAACCTTTGTCGTTCAGTCCGCCAAGCAAAAACGAACCCGGCGAGCAAAGTTTTTGTGCATGCTGCCCGTGCAATTCGCATGCCAGGAAAGGCTTTCCGAGCTTCTAGTAATCGATTTCTATCGGTGCCGGGGGCTGGTAAACTTGTGCTGGAATTGCGAGATCTGCCCACGGAGTGTCCCAAATGCCCCCTCAGGTTGACGTTCTCATCCTCGCCGCAGACTTGGGAACCCTACAAATCCCCCCAGATGCTCAAAACCTGGCCGTACTGAACTTTCAGGCGACAGGCACGTCCGCCTCGTCCGATTCTCTGCAAGCCCACCAAATTGATGCACTTACGCAGAAACCGGCAAGCATGTCTGCGATCCTGACCGACGCATCCCCCGAATCGCTGCGGGCGATTGCCCAAGCTGCGGCCCGCATCTCAGCCGATTTCGACGGCCCCCAAGCCAACACCCCAAAAATCGGCAGGGAGTCTGCCGAAATCCTGGTTGAGGCGATCGATACACAGGCGACGGGCCCAGTGTGGCCCGTGTCTGCGCCTGACGGTTACCAATCGGCACTGCTCCCTCGCGCCCGCCCGCTCGGAATCGTCTGGAAGAACAGCGAGCTTCTGCCAGCGGAGCAGGTTCGTTCAGGGCTGGGGTCGATCTGGGACTTTTATTTCACCGCGGTGCGAGCCGGACAGAAAGTCAGAGTGTCGTGGAGTTCTCCATCGAAAAACCGTCAGGAATCCCGATTGCCAAAGCTCTGTTCCCACCGACCGACGGCCGCAGGGAAGCCTTGGCTCGAGTTCCTCAAGTCGGCCTCACCTGCCGACCTGGGGTTGGGACGGGCTGTGCGGATCGACCAGATCGCCCGGCGGGCCGGACTGCTGCAATGGTATGATTTCCTGGATGAAAGCCATCAGTTGTCACAGAGCATCGAAGGCGAGGGGGATGACCTGCGGGGCGATTACTGGCATGCCATCATGCACCGCCGCGAGCCCGACTATTCGAATGCCAAGTACTGGTTCCGCCGGCTGGGTGAACCAGTTCAATACGCCGCCTTGGCCTGTGCTGCCCGCAGCATTCTCACCTCGTGCAACAATTCGGCGTCTGATCGCTGGCGCGACAAGCTCATCTCGGACGACCAGTGGAATCCGTTCGCCTTCGTTGACCTGTGCCAAGCCTGTGCCCAAGACGAAACTTCCGACCTCGCCTGGGCGGCCCGACGCATTCAGTTCGCCGAAATGTGCCTGCTGCTCAGTTTCGACTGAGCCTGCCAGTACGCCAAGACCTGTGGCCTACGGCCGTTTGTCCATGGGGACATACGAGCGCAACACGGGGCCGGTGTAAATCTGCCGGGGGCGATTGATGCGGCTGGTCGTATCGTCACGCAGTTCTTTCCAGTGCGCGATCCAGCCGGGCAAGCGCCCCAGGGCAAACATGACAGTGAACATGTTGGTCGGAATTCCCATCGCCCGGTAGATAATGCCGCTGTAAAAGTCGACATTCGGGTACAGCTTGCGTTCGATGAAGTAGCTGTCATGCAGCGCCACTTCCTCGAGATGCTTGGCGATTTCCAGCAGCGGATCGTTGATACCGAGCAAGCCCAGCACTTCGTCGCATTTCTTCTTCAGAATGACCGCGCGGGGATCGAAGTTCTTGTAGACCCGGTGGCCAAATCCCATCAATTTGAACGACGATTTTTTGTCTTTTGCCAACGCCACGAACTTCTTGTAGTCGCCACCGTCGTCGCGAATTCGTTCGAGCATTTCCAGCACTTCCTGGTTGGCACCGCCGTGCAGCGGGCCCCACAGGGCGCAAATTCCCGCCGAAATGGAGGCATACAGGTTGGCCTGACTGCTGCCTACCAGTCGCACCGTCGAAGTGCTGCAGTTCTGTTCGTGGTCGGCGTGCAGGATTAACAGGGCGTTCAGGGCGTCTTCCAGAACCTTGGGAACCTCGTACGGCTCGGTCGGGACGGCAAACATCATGTGCAGGAAATTCGCCACGTACGACAGTTCGTTACGCGGGTAAACCATCGGCTGGCCGATGGACTTCTTATATGCATAGGCAGCAATTGTCTTCAGTTTGGCCAGCAGGCGGACAATGTTCTGATCGGCGTCCGATTTCGGGTCATCGACGTAGTACGTCGAGAGGGTCGAAACCATCGACGACAAGATCGCCATCGGGTGGGCCGTCGGCGGAAAACCCTCGAAGAACTTTTTCATATCTTCGTGGATCATGCTGTGGTAAGTCAGCTTCCGACGCCAATCTGCCGCCTGCCTGGCGTTGGGAAGTTCCCCGTAGATCAGCAGGTAGCTGACCTCGGAAAACGAGGCATGCTCGGCCAGTTGCTCGATGGGATAGCCGCGATACCGCAGAATCCCTTGTTCGCCATCGATGTAAGTAATGGCACTCTGGCACGAACCGGTGTTGCCGAAGCCCGGATCGAGGGTGATGGCATTCGACTTGGCACGCAGGGTACTGATATCAACTCCCACCTCGCCTTCCGTTCCGACGAGGGTCGGGAATTCATATTCCTTGCCGTCCAACGTCAGCTTGGCCGCCTCCATATCTCAATCTCCAGACCTGATTCGTCGAAAACCTGAGCGCCGAAAACTCGTGGTTAGAGAATATCGCAGGCTCACGGAAAGTTACAACGGTTCCGCCGCGGCGAACTGCGGGAGCCAGAGAAATCCGGCGTCAAGAACGGCGCGACCGGACTTTGCGGGTGTCGTTGTCGATCCATTCGCCACCCTTCACCAGGTCCCGGAATCCCGAAAATCGTCCATCAGGGGACGGGTGAGTTCCCCAGCGAACCCGAATTCTTCGTCGCAGCAGCCGTTCTCTGGGCAATCAACCCCGCCAAAAAGCCCCCTTTGAACCCGGCGTCGATATTCACCACGGTCACATTCGCCGCACAACTGTTGAGCATGCCCAGCAACGCGGCCAGACCGCCGAAACTGGCCCCGTACCCAATGCTGGTCGGGACGGCGATCACCGGGCAGGCCACATGCCCCCCCACGACCGACGGCAGGGCCCCTTCCATCCCGGCCACCACCACGATCGCGTCGGCCCGTTCAAACCGGTGTTTTTGCGCAGGCAACCGATGCGGACCGGCGACCCCGACATCGACGATCAGGTCAACCTGACACCCCATCCATTGAGCCGTTTCCACAGCCTCTTCCGCGACGGGCAAGTCTCCCGTCCCGGCGGTAATGACTGCCACAAAACCCGCCTGGGGACCGTTGCCACCACCGTCGGCCGCCGGGATGCACAGGGTTCGTGCCGTCGCGTTATGCCGAGCCTGCGGAAACGTCACCAGCAGTTCGGCCGCCTGTTCCGCAGGCACCCGCGTGGCCAGGCAACTCTGCCCATGGGCCAGTTGGGCTCGAAAGACATCCACGATCGCCTGCGTGGTCTTCCCCGGAGCAAACACCACTTCCGGATAACCACACCGCCGCCAGCGATCCAGATCGACCTGGGCCGCCGGAGTGACGGCCGTCGCCGGGGTCAACAGGTCGCGCAGTTGGGCCGTCACCGTCGCCTGGTCCAGCCCTCCCATTCGGAAACGGGTCAGCAATTCGTTCAATTCAGTCTCAGTCACGTCAGCCTCAACATCCATCCACGGGCACAGAACAGTTCGTCGTGGCTCCCGGAGTTCCCAGGCCACGAACAGTTACGTGAACCACTTTGCCTGAGTTTGACAGACGGTGCTGCCGTTGGGAACCGACGATCAAGGCCGTCGTAGTCAAAAGCAGGTCGCGGTCTCAGCAACGATTCCCGTCGCCACCCAACGAAGGCCGCCGCGGCGTCGAGATGCTGATCAGCGTCTGGCCCCCAAAACAGCACGACGGCCGAGTTTTCGTGATTCCGCACGAAGTCACGGCAAGTTACTTTGCCACTCGGGTCGTTGCGCCGAAGTGCACGCAACGAAACAGCTTGCCCGCGTGAAACTCCCCCTCTATGCTGCAATTCACAGGAAGCGGAGAACGCTCTGCCGTCACTCTGGTTTACTCTGCGTCCGGGTGCCGCGCGGTCCACCCGTTGCCTCACGAACTGAATTTCCTGCCTTTGGCCATCAGAGACGAGTCCACTCGATGAACTGCAAATCGGTGTCTTTCCGAACCTTCATCTCGTTCCTGTTGATAGGGGTGCCATTCCCCCGGGCCATGGCACAGGATCCTGCGCCCCCGCTCC
>JAFEBR010000018.1 GCA_018242565.1 Planctomycetota bacterium
AATCTCAGCAAGGTGCTTCTGTAGTTGATGTTGTTCCATGCTACGCGGAAGGATACGTACAGTATGTCACTAAATGCGGAAAAGATCGCATCGCCCGTAGAGTGGCAATCGGCTATGTAAATGGACATTGGGGCCTGTGTGCGTCAGTTAATTTGCTTCCCGGGCCAGGAGGAATGACAAGCGGTGGTGAAAATGCACGTGGTGACGTTCATTTGGATCCGATTTCCGTTGACTCGTCGCAATGCCCGCCTTGTCGTGACAGTAAGTGGAAGTTCTCGCTAAAAACTGAGGAATTGGGAGCAGTTGTTAAAAGGCTTATTAGTTCAATACCCGGAATGAAGGCGGAACTTAAAGACCTGAAGATTGATTTAACCACGGCATTTACGCAATGTTGTGAAGGTGGGTACAGCGTAGATGCGACTGGAACGATTAAAGTGGGGGTAAGCGGTACATTTCCGATTGAGAGTGTAACAATTGAGGGCACAGTGACTGCGCCTGGTAGTCCATATGAGTTTGTATACAAACTGAAGGCGGCTGCGATTGAGTTTGTGTATAGCGCGGATTTAGTGGCGACGCTGAAGTTTGCAGTCGACTGCAAGGGGGTGAAAAGCGTGTGCTACACGGCCTCTCTTGGTGCGACCGTGGGGTTGCAGTCTGAGTTCACGATTTCCGGAGCGGTTCAGGAAGCGTCTACGCATAAAGTTGTCAGAGAGGTTACTGGGTCTGTGCGACTAGGGGTTTATGGTTCAGTCGATCTGAAATACGAAGATTGCACAGGATCGGATCCGAAGTTTAGTTTCTGCGCAACGGTAAAGGTTGAGGGTGCAACACAATTGAAGCTTACCGATTTCGGGCTAAGTGAAACCCTTAGTGTATCCGAGTCTCGGGAGTTTTGCTTTTTTCAGAAGGGAGGGATGGAATCGTCATCAGCTGAAAGTGACAAAATTGGTCAGTCTCAGGATGTTGCCATGGTGGTAGACATCTCGAGATACGAATCTGAATGGAATGGTTTTACGATTCCTGCGTTTTCTAATGACACGGATTCCGTCTTGGCGAGCTTTTCGGAGACTGACTTTGCTATCGGGCTTGGATATGCAAATGCGGCCGAGATGGAAGATAAACTTGGTCTTGAGTCTGCTGCGACCGGATTGTTTGACGACTGGCTTCGGAAAGCGTTGAGGAGGCAGGCAATTAAGGAAGGGGCTGCGCGTGGGGCCGGTATTTGTGCACAAGTGGCGTTGCAGATTGACCAGCAAGTTCTTTTGCAGCAACAGAGCTTTAATGCTCGTTTGAACATACGAAATTCAGGGGCGACGGCAATTTCAGGAATTTTGGCAAGAGTGTTTATCAGGGACAGGAATGGCAATGATGTAACAGACCAGTTTGTTATTCGTGTGTCCGGGCTTCGGGACCTTGAAAGCGTCTCCGGTGGGAGCTTGGGGCCGCAAAGCGACGCGGATGTCGAGTGGAATATCGTTCCACGCGAGTTCAGTGTTGGCGCTGATGGCGAGGAGTACTTAGTTTGTGGAGACCTGAGTTATTCAGATGGTGATATGTTGACGATTCCACTTGCTGGGGTTGTTATACGCGTGGTTCCGAGTCCGTCACTCGCTGTTCACTATTTCCACCAGCGCGATGTCCTCAGCGACGATCCATTTACTGATGTTGTTGAGCCGAGTCAGCCTTATGACCTCGGCGTGATGATCGTAAACACCGGCTATGGCGTCGCCAGGAATGTCTCCATCACTTCGGCCCAGCCGAAGATCGTCGAGAACGAGAAGGGTTTGCTGGCGAACTTCCAGATAATCGGCACTGAAGTCGCTGGGCAGAATCTGACGCCATCTCTGACCGCCAATTTCGGTGAAATCGACCCTGGGCAGATCGTGCAGGGTCGCTGGTTGCTCACTAGTACGATTCAGGGGCAGTTCATCGATTATTCGGCGACGTTCCAGCATGAAGATGAACTGGGGAATACGGGGCCGTCGCTCATCAAGAGTGTCGATATTCATGAATTGATTCACCT
>JAFEBR010000190.1 GCA_018242565.1 Planctomycetota bacterium
AAACGCGCGCTGTCGGGAAGTGTCTCCGTGGTTGTGTCGCGCAAGGTCTGCACTGTCACGGGAGATTCCAGTTCCAATTCGATTACTCTATCGGGACTTTCGAATGGGAAGGTCCGCATTGCGGGCAACAGTTCGACCAGCATCAATGGCGGCTCGTATGTGGACGTCGCGGCATCCGCTTTTTCGATCCGACTCAACGGGGGTGACGATACGCTGTCCACCCCGGCGACCTCCAAAGCGCCGCTCAAAATTGGCAGCCTGTCGGTTTCGATGAGCAGTGGGCTGGACCAGATTAATGCCAATTACATTCAGGCCACGGGGGCTGTGTCGTTCGACATGGGAGACGATTCGAAGTCCAGCGGGTACGAAGGGGCTGCGCTGCTGTCGTCTGACATTGGCTCATTTTCGTATCGTGCGCCTCGATCGGCTGGAGCCAACTCACTGGCTCTGGAGATTGTGACGGTGCGAGGTGACGTTTCGATCGAGGGGTCCAGCGGGACGAACACAGTCAACCTGGCGTCGTTGCGAGTGACGGGATCAATCTCTGCAAAATTGGGTGATGAAGCCAATGGTTCGACGGCCGGCGATCGAATGGCTTTGACGAACGTGAATGTCGCCGGGAAAGTGAATATCAACATGGGGAGTGGCCGGGCTGTTGTGACCCTGAAGCAGGTCACGGCAGACACGATCACCATTGGCTGCGGAGGCGGCGACAGCGACAGTGTCGTGATTGAACAAACGCGCGCCCGACTGGTCACTGTTGATGGTGGTGGCGGAAAGAAAGACAAGCTGTCGGGTTCCGGCAATGTCTTCGCTCGAAATCCAACCGTGAGAAATTTTGAGACGAATACACTCAGTTTTGTTACTGGCTGAGGTGTGCTGCTGTCGGTGCGTCACGTCGGC
Organism: Planctomycetota bacterium; assembly: GCA_018242565.1. GTDB lineage: Bacteria > Planctomycetota > Planctomycetia > Planctomycetales > Planctomycetaceae > JACQFH01. The sequence goes on from JAFEBR010000190.1 coordinate 904, forward strand.
CGCTTGAGTTACCAGATCGCCGCCCGCGTCCGGGAATCACTGTCTGGACATGGTGAGTATTGTCTGGAATTGAGCACGGCACGTGGGAATGGATCCACGACCGTCGGTTTGTCTTCGACGTTTCCCGGCAGGAAAATGGAGCTGAGTCACATGCCTCGACACGGCGGGGCATGTGTATTTTGATTCAACGATCACCACGATCCGCAAGTAGGCGGGACCAATCCCTGCGGGTACGGAAAATGGACCTGTCCCCTTTTTAGACTAGACTTGCGACAGTAATTCCAGGGCCGTGTTCACCACGGCGGGGCCCCATTCGGGGGTCAGTTGCGACGGCAAGTGGTAATTCCAGGTCGATTCCACAACTTCCATGCCCCCCTCGGCGAAGGCCTGGGGGGGCGGAATGTAGCCCAGGCAGCCGTTGCTGTAGCCGAGGAACAAGGTGTGCGGCAGCTTGGACCGTTGTTTGACTTCCAGACCGAGTTCCGCCAGAGGCTCGGCCGAGACGGCCGCCAGGCCGATGTCGTTGATGCGGGCCACCCAGATATCGACCTCTTGCCGGGGCGGGTTTTCGCCCCGGGCCAGCGTGTCGGCGACCAGTTGGGCCCACTGCCACATGCGGTTCACCACATGCCGGCGACCGGGTGTTGCGGAGGCATCCGCCAGGACCGCCTCCCGCTCACGGCTCCATTTCGCAAGCTGTTCCTGGACCACCTTGGGTTCTGGTAGGGGCGCCAGGTCCATGACGAGCCGTTTGCTGGCGACGCCGAAATGTTCAATGGTCTCGTCGGCGACGGGTTCGTAATTCCAGGTCGAGAGCATGGCGACCGACTTCACGATCCGCCGTGGGCCGCGTCGATTGTGCGTGCGGATCTGGCCCCAGGTTTTCACGACCTCGCCACCGAGCATGGCTCCCAGGCGCTGTTGATCGTCGAACTGTTCCGGGCCGCCAGCGCCGATTCCCGACACCGGGCAGATGTTCCCGGCGGCGCCCTGCAGAAACAGGAAGGGAGCATCGGTGGTCGATTCGATGATGCGGCGTGCCGGCCCGATGAAATCGGGTGACAGTGCCGTCGTTCTGGGGCCGAGGACGATGGTGTGCACGGCCGCCGACCCCAATACGGCGATGGTTTTTCCCGAGAGGTCATCGACCCGGATCACGTCGATCGTGCGGTCGATGGCGCCGTCGGGGTTCTCGCCGATGATGACCGTTCCGTCGGGCATTTTCTCGCGACGGTTGATCCCCAGTGGAGCCACGCCGCGGGCCGAGCCGAGACGTGCTGGCTGCAAGCGGTCGCACGCCGTGGCGACTACACCCGCCAGAGCCTCGGTCAGGAAATCGAGGTAATGCTGTTGAATTCGCCCCTGCTCGGCGTCTTCTGGCTGCCAGCCAGGCAGCATGGGCCCCAGATGGGTATGGCTGAAGTTGAGCAGGACATTCGCGGCGGGTACCGGAGCGCGCTGGCTGATGTGTTCACGAATCCGGTCGGCGTGGGGATTCTGAATGTGCAGCAGGTCGCAGCTCACGATGGCCAGAATCTCAGTCCCATCAGTCAGGACGATCGCCGTCGCCAGCAATTCGTCCTGGACGGAGCGTGAGCATTCTTCCTGAACCGTGTAGCCGAGCATGCGGATGCCGACGGGGGGCGTGATGACGCAGCGCGCGACCCCGGCCCGCAATTGCCGCAGTTTCGTACCCGTCGCGGTCATGGGTGTATCCTTTGATGAAACAGTCTGATGAAAAGCCGAACTGTGATGATTGTAGCGGTGCCTCGCGAGTCAGGCGAATTGCCGACGGGAGTGGCGGGGGACGGTGAATCGCAGCCGGTTTGGGAGGTGAGTGTGGTATTCAGCGGTGCTGGAACCCCTGTCGGGGTCGTGTTCGATGGATGTCGATTCGCGCGTGGGCGTTTGAGTCGCATGGAACCGGTGGAGAACTCTTCACGGCGTTGCGCGTTGGGGCTATGTGGGTGGCGCTGGTGGCATGGTTGGCGGCACGGTTGGGGTCGGATTCGGGGCGGATTGGGGGTGTGGATGTTGACCCGGGGCGTCGCTGAGTTCGGCCGGGGAGGTCGAATCTCACCGCTGTGGGGCTGGTACTGCCGGAGAAATCGACCGCTGCGGAAGCGACTCCTGACATCTGAGGCGGCCTGATCCGCCGCACTGAACAGCCCTCTGATTTCCCCGCGTTCACATAAGCGTTCTGTTGACCACAAAAATACGACCAATTGTCAGAGGCCCACGCGTCGCAACCCTGATACACAACGAGACGTCATCCGAAGATTGTCGGGCGGGAGCCAACGACCCCGGTCTCCAGAATGTGAGTGTGGTGGCCGAAAATGGCCAGACAGGGTGCTGGCGGTGCGGTATCCTGAGGGCATGACTCTCGATCATGAAACCTGTTATCGGGCTTTGGCCGCACGCGACGTGCGGTTCGATGGTTTGTTCGTGGTCGGGGTCACATCGACGGGGATTTACTGCCGGCCGGTCTGCACGGCCCGCACGCCGGGGCGCGAGCGGTGCCGGTTCTTCGAATTCGCCGCCACTGCCGAACGGCAGGGATTTCGACCCTGCCTGCGGTGTCGCCCGGAACAGGCACCAGGCCAGGCGACGGTCGACGCGGTCGCCAGCCTGGCCCGCCGGGCCGCCAGTCGCATTGAAGGGGGTGCCCTGGCAGAGGGCGCACCGATCGAACAACTGGCGGTTGATCTGGGAATCAGCTCCCGGCAACTGCGTCGTGCAGTTCGCCAGGAATTCGGTGTGTCCCCCATCGAACTGGCGCAGACGAATCGCCTGTTGCTGGCCAAGCAACTGTTGGCCGAGTCGGAATTGCCGATGATCGACGTGGCGCAGGCCAGTGGGTTTGCCAGTGTGCGGCGGTTCAATGCGCTGTTTCGGCAACGGTACGGGATATCCCCGACGCAGGTGCGGCGGCAACGAGCGATTCGCGATACGGCCGATGCGTTTCATTTGACGTTGGCCTATCGACCGCCGCTCGCGTGGCATGAACTGCTGCGGTTTCTGGCGGCGCGGGCCACTGTGGGGGTCGAACGGGTGACGACGACGGGGTATGCCCGCACGGTGGCGATCGCGGGGCAGGTGGGTTGGCTGCAGGTTGAGCCCGCACCACGGGGTCACGCACTGCAGGTGGAAGTTTCTACATCGCTGCTGGGGGTCTTGCCGGCTGTGCTCGCGAAATTGCGGCACCTGTTTGATCTGCAGGCTCGACCCGAGATGATCGAAGAGCATTTACGCTACGATGGACTGCTGGCGCGGTCCATGAGTCGGCATCCCGGTTTGCGGGTTCCGGGAGCGTTTGGTGGTTTCGAACTGGCCGTGCGCGCGATCCTGGGGCAGCAGGTGTCGGTGCCGGCGGCTACCACGCTCGCGGGTCGACTGGCGAACCGATTCGGAGATTCCGTAACCACACCGCTTTCCGGTTTGAATCGACTGACGCTCGAACCTGCGCAGTTGACCGAGGTGAAACTTGCGGATCTGGTCGGGTTGGGGATTTTGAGAAGCCGGGCGGTATCGATTCGTGAACTGGCCCGGGCCTGTGCCGCGGGTGACCTGAAGCTCGAGCCGGGCGAGAACCCCGAAGCGGTGATGGCGCGACTGACCGAGATGCCAGGCATTGGTGAGTGGACGGCCCAATACATCGCGATGCGGGCGCTGCAATGGCCTGATGCATTTCCGGCGGGGGACCTGGGGTTGCTGCGCGGCACGGGCGAAACCACCGCGGCCCGGTTACGACGCCGGGCGGAAGGCTGGCGTCCGTGGCGCGCCTACGCCGCAATGCTGGTGTGGACACTCGGCGGAACAGAACAACAGCACAGCACCCGTCGTCAGCGTTGATGGGTTACGGGCATGCTGGCGAACGACCCGCGTGCGTTTCAAATTCGAGGGAGATCATCATGTCGGCAACGATTTTCTATCACCGGATCGACAGCCCGATTGGTGCGCTGTTGCTGGTTTCCAATGGCACGGCGTTGACCGGACTGTACATGCTTGACCATGCGGGGGGCCCGACGCCCGGGGCGGAATGGCGCGCCGATGCGGGGGCGTTCACGACGGTGTGCGCGCAATTGGCTGCCTATTTCGCCGGGGAGTTGCGCCGTTTCGACCTGCCCCTGGCTCCCGCGGGGACTCCTTTTCAGCAGACAGTCTGGCGTGCACTGGGTGACATTCCGTATGGCACGACGCTGTCGTATGGGGAACTGGCGCGACGGATTGGTCAGCCTCAGGCATCACGGGCCGTCGGCAGAGCCAATGGGCAGAATCCGATTTCGATCATTGTGCCCTGTCACCGGGTGATTGGCGCCAATGGCACACTGACCGGCTACGGAGGCGGAATTGCCCGCAAGCGCTGGCTGCTCGAGCACGAAGGCATCGAAGTGAAAGAGTCGCCGGCCCGGGAACGGACGATCCCCTTGCCCTTTGAGTTTCCGGAGACGCCGGCAGCACAGGATGGGGCCGTCGCGAGTCGCGAGGTGTAACCGGTAGCCGGGGCGCGGAACTGGGTGGCAGTTCACCCGCGTGAGGTCACGACAGAATCTCAGCGATGACAGACCCATGCACATCGGTCAGGCGACGATCGACGCCGTTATGGCGGAATGTCAGTTTCTGATGATCGACACCCAGCAGGTGCAGAATGGTGGCGTGCAGATCGTAGCACATGGTCGTGTCGCGGGCCGCCTTGTACGAGAACTCGTCGCTTTCGCCGAAGGTGGCGCCGGCCTGAATTCCGGCTCCCGCCAGCCAGGTGACAAACGTCCCCCCGTTGTGATCGCGTCCGGTACTGCCTTGAGTGAAGGGCATGCGGCCGAATTCGGTCGTCCAGATCAGCAGCGTGTCTTCAAACAGGCCACGGGATTTCAGATCACGGATCAGGCCGGCGATCGGCTTATCGACCGAATTGGCGATGAAGGGCAGCTCGTTCGGGATATCGGTGTGGTTGTCCCAATTGCCTTTAGGGCCACCCATGCCGCTCCAGACCTGCACGAACCGCACGCCACGCTCGATCATGCGGCGGGCGGTCAGGCAGTTCCGGCCAAAGTCGGCACAGACTTTATCGTCGAGTCCATACAGGGACTGGGTGGCACTCGATTCTTCGGCCAGATTGAGGACTTCGGGCGCACTGAGCTGCATTTTGGCGGCGAGTTCGTACGAGGCGATGCGCGCTTCCAGACGGCTGTCGCCGGGGTTATCCCGCAGGTGATCGGCATTTAAGGTCCGCAGCAACGACTGGGCGTCGGATTCGCTCGCCGGGTTGATGAACTTCGCCGAGGTCGGCGGGAACAGATCAGAAACCGGAACTGGTGCCGTGGGGCGAATGATCGTCCCCTGGTTGGAAACCGGCAGGAAACCGGACGAGAAATTTCCGGCCTGGTTGTAGGGCAAGCCGCGGGAATCGGGCAGGACGACAAATGTGGGGAGGTTGTCGGTCAGGCGGCCGAGTCCGTATGAGATCCAGGCACCCAGGCAGGGAAAGCCGGGGGTCAGGAAGCCGGTGTTCTGCAGGTAGCTGGCCGGTCCATGGACGTTGGTTTTCGACTGCATTGCCATAAGAAAGGCGAGGTCGTCGACGCACTCCGCCATGTGGGGAAGGGCCGCGCTGACCCAGCGGCCGGTCTCGCCATATTGTTTCCAGGGAAACGGGCATTGCATGATGTTGCCCGGCACACTGGTGACGGCGGCCTTCAATCCGAAATCGACTTTCTGGCCATGCCGCTTCTGGAGTTCGGGTTTGTAGTCGAACGTATCCATCTGGCTGACGCCGCCGTTCATGAACAGTTGGATCACCCGTTTGACCTGGGCGCGATGATGCAGACCGCCATTCAGGTCGGCTCGGGGCGTGTTCTCGGCGGCCTGGCTGTCGCCGACGCCCAGCAAGTGGGCCAAAGCGAGTCCCGCCAGACCTCCACCGGCGTTCCAGAGGAATTTGCGCCGGGGCCCGGTGAGGCCGTGCGCGATAAATTCTCGGGAGTCATCAGGAGCGGGTGCAGTCATGATCTTTGGAACGGGCCGCGGGGGATGTCAGGTTCAGTCGCGGTTGGCACAAATGAGGGATCTTTAATTGACGAACATGAATTCATTGCTGTTCAGGAGCACGCGGACGGCGTTGGGGAGGCCATGCTTTTGGGCGTAGTCAGTGACCAGGCCGATTTCGCGGGGGGTGGCGGGGCGTCCGAGAATCCATTCGTAGAGCAGGCTCACCTGGGTGGCGCGGGCACTCGCCGCCTGCTCGGCCCGGGCGGCGATGTGCTCGCTCTGACGGACGATGAAGCGGTTGTTGAGCATGGCCAGAGCCTGCAAGGCGGTGACCGATGCACCGCGGACGGGGGTCAACTGCGACGCGTCGGCACAGTCGAGTGTTTCCATGAACGGATCGGGCAGAGTGCGGAAAATGAATCGGTACACGCTGCGTCGATAATGCTCGCGACTGTCGATATCGAACGCCAGGTAATCGACGACCGGGGTGACGTGGATACCGGGTGACTGCACGAACTGCTTGACCGAGGGGCCTCCCATCAGGGGATCGAGCTTCTGCGAAATCGACAGCACCGCGTCGCGGATTTCCTCGGCATCCAGCCGCTGACGATTCATCCGCCAGAGTAACCGGTTGTCACCATCGACCTCGGCGGAGTGCGGATCATGTTGCGATGCCTGGCGGTATGTCGCACTTGTGACCATGAGCTGATGCAGGGATTTCAAGGAACCCCCCTGTTCCTGCAGGGTGACCGCCAGCCAGTCGAGGAGTTCCGGGTGCGAGGGGAGTGCTCCCATCCGGCCGAAGTCATTGGGTGTGTCGACCAGGCCCCGGCCGAAATGATAATGCCAGATCCGATTGACGATAGAGCGCCAGGTCAGGGGGTTATGGGAATCTGCCACCCAGTGAGCGAGAGCCGCGCGGCGGTCACCTTCGCGGTTCGGATCATCAATCTTCCACTCGCTCGGCAAAGTGCCCACACATGCCAAGGCACCCGGTTGAGCCGGGTCACCCGGTTTGTTGATATCTCCCCGCCGCAGCACATGCACGGCCCGAGGGGTCTCAGCCGGACGGAATGAACCTTCCGCCTGAAACCGATTGGTGGCCACGTAAACCTTCTGCGGAGCCGGCAACGCGGCCAGGTCGCGGGAGAGTTGCTCGTTGAGCACGTGCCCGGCCAGAGTGGCCCGCTGGGCGTTGGTGCGTTGTTCCAGGGGGGTCTGCAGAATGGCGACGATCGCGGCGGGCAGCACATCAGCCTCGGCCGGCAACGGAGCGGGGGCCGATGTGACAGCGATCCGCACCCGTCCAATCAGGTGCCCGCGACCGTGCGACTGTTCCAGCCGTACGGTGAGCAGGTCGGTCTCGGCCAGTGTGATGGGTTCTGTAAATTCGCAGACGGCCCGGTGCGACTTACCGATTTCTGGAAAGATTCCCCAGGCGGTCGCCGGGTTGCCGTCGAGGGCCATCTCGATCGTCCACCCGGCCTGGTTGAAATCGGCCTGGGGGTGGATGAGTTTCACCGGCCGGCCGGCGGTGGGTTCGGTCGCGTCGTGCGGGGCGATGAACACCTGGAGTTCGTTGAGGTGCAGGTTGCCATTGTCCTGACGACCGGGGCCTTTCATGGGCAGGCTGTCGTCGGTCAAGACTTCCAGTCGCAGGCCGGTGAGGCGCGTGGAGGTGATGGCAAATCGCAAGGTGTAGGTGTCGGTTTCAGGACGCGTACCGCTGGCGAGGACTGAGGCATCGGCCTGGCGGGTCAGAGTGGAACCGCTGGCCGAGGTGATCGAAACCGGGTCGATGATCCGCCAGCGCGACGCGGTGGCCGTCACGGTCTGTTCCCACGCCGCGGTCTGATTGGCGATCTCGGGGGTCAACAGACTGGGATCGGCTTTCGCGATCAGATCGGGCACAGCCGCCTGCCGTGCCTGGAGAGATTGCCGCGTGCGGGCGACCGCTGGGTCGGGGTCGTAGGTACGTTCGGCCTTATCGACCCCGGCGAAGACAGCCTGGAGTCCATAATATTCGGCCTGTGTGATGGGGTCGAATTTGTGCTCGTGACAACGGGCACAGTGGACTGTGGTGCTGACAAACGTGGACATGGCTGTGGTGACCATGTCATCGCGGTCGAGGTAGCGGGCAATCTCGCGATCAACCGTGTCTTCGCGGATATCGCGGAGCGAGCTTTCGTCCCAGGGACCGGTGGCCAGGAATCCCAAAGCCACGATGGCTTGAGAGTCATCGGGGTATAGCACATCTCCGGCCAGTTGTTCTGCGACAAAGCGGGCGTACGGTTTGTCGGTGTTGAAGGCGTGGATCAGGTAATCACGGTAGGGCCAGGAGTTGGGGCGGGGCCGGTCCTGGTCGTGTCCGTGCGTCTCGGCGTAATGGACCGTATCCATCCAGTGCCGAGCCCAGCGTTCGCCGAATTGTGGACTGTCGAGCAACCGGTCCACAAGCCGTTCGTAGGCATCGGGCGCGTCGTCGGCCAGAAAGGCGGCGGTATCCTCCGCCGTGGGTGGCAGACCCACAAGGTCGAAGGTCACTCGCCGCAGCAACGTGCGGCGGTCTGCCGGTGGCGCAGGGCGCAGCCCCTTGGCATTGAGCCGGGCCAGGACAAACTGGTCGATGGGTGTCCGAACCCAGTCGGAGTCGGGTGATCGTGGGAGTTTGGGCGGGGCTGGTTTGACCAGGGGTTTGAGCGACCACCAGTCGTCGCCGCCAGCCCGGCACTTCAAGGGGGCTGGGTAATGGGCACCGCCGTCGATCCAGGCGGCGAGCGTGGCGATGTCGCCCGCGGCCAAAGGCTCGCGTTTGAAGGGCATGCCGGGTTCCAGCTGGTGCTGAACCTGCTGCAGCAAGCGGCTGGACGCGGCGTCTCCGGAAACAACGGCCGGTCCATGCTGTCCCCCCTTGACCAGTCCTTCGCGGGTGGTGAGATCGAGACCGCCGCGTGTGAAGCGACCGCCATGACAGTCGAGACAATGGGTTTCGAGCAGGGCGGTTGCCTGTCGGGCGGTGGCTGCCGTGGAACGTTCCGCGTCAGAGGGTTCTTCGGCCAGTGCCAGCGCCAGGCAGACAAACAGGCCACCCAGCCCAGACAGGGTCAGCAGCGCAGTTTGCGGAGCCAATCGGCGGGCATGCAGAAATCGGAGCGGGGCGTTCGGCATGTTCCTGATTATACCGGAAACCCAGGGGCCAGCCACAACCAAAACGGGACGACGACGTGCAAAGCTGGGTACCGCGGGAGTGCCCCAGTATGGGTGCACTGCTGGGGACCGGGGTCCACACTCGCACCGCTTCAGGCGCCGAGTGCCTGACGCAGGTCGTCGAGCGATTTTTGCAGGCCTTCGAAATCTTCCCGCAATTCGCGATTCTCGGCTCGCAGACTGGCACAGGTCGCTTCGAGAGCGGCGATTCGCGACAGCAGTTCGCTGCTATTCGTCGGCGTGGCGGCCGCTGCGACGGGGAGCGGGGTCGGTGCCGGCTGCGCCACCACCGACGACTGCGACACATAGGTCGGAACACTGGGAGCGGGTGCGGCAGGCTCGTCGTCAAACGACGTGCGCTGCTCCAACTTCTTGCCCTCGCGGGCTTCGTACAGATTATGATCAATCTCGATCCCGCGCCGTTCCAGAGATCCGTCGGACTGGATCAGGTTCATCTTCAACAGACCCGACAGTTCGGTACGCAACTGGTCGATGGAATCGAGTGAACCGGCGGGGGCCATACGGCTGGCGCGGCTGCGGAGTTCACCCATGGGCTGACGTCCGCGGAGCAGCAACTCGGCGAGAATCGCCACCTGCGGTTCCGAGAGTTCGCTGAACCGCTTGCGGGCGTAGTGTCGAAACCGTTCGGTGCGTCCCGATTCGGTATGCACCACGGCGGCCAGGCCCAGCGCGCGGAGCTTGTTCAACGTCTCTTCGACATCATCTTCAGAGTAATTGGTGATCGGATGTCGCGCGCTTTTCTGATTGCAACCTGTCGTGAGGGCTTTGAGTGTGAGCGGATATGACTCGGGGACGGTGAGCCCCTTTTCGATCATTGTGCCCAGCACACGGCGTTGAGACGGGGTGAGCGATGTGATGGGGGGGAGGTTCGATTCGGCGGAATCCAGCGACATGGTGGCGATCTTCCTAATCACAACAACAGTGACGTTCAACAATCTCTATGACGAAATACGCCGGGCACCTCCTGCTGCCGGTCAGTGTTCCGGATGGGTCGGAGGGGTGCGACGACGACGTTGTAACATGCTCGGTGCGGGAACACAAAACCTGTTGGGGACTCGGCCGGCCTGGGGAAGCGGTCGGGACCGGCTCAGACCGGTACTCGCGTGCAGGGTCCAGGCCGGGTCATTCCACCGATCGAAAGTCGGTCCCCAGATTGGTGAACTCGCCCGATTGCCCTCCGGCCGAGGCGTCCGAGTGATCATCGACCACCTGGCTGGCCTGATTGATCATGCGGTTGACCCCTTCGCTGCTGCCAAACGCGTACAGGCAGTCACCCGCTTCGATGATGGCGTTGCCCGGGGGAGGCATCAGCCGTTCTCCGCCGCGGCGGCGAATGCCGACGATCATGACTCCCGACTCGCGCATGTTGGTTTCCATCAGCTTTTTGCCCACATACGGGCTGCGGGCCGAGACCTGCACGTCGGCGAGTTCCAGGTCTTGCCCCTTATGATCAGCAATTTCGAGGAAGTCTTCGATGTTGGGGTTCAACATGAAGCGGGCGATTTTCTGCGCCCCGGTACTGTAAGGACTGACGACCCGATTGGCACCGGCGCGTTCGAGCTTCAAAGTCGCCGACTCTTCGGAGGCGCGGGCGATGATATCAAGCCGGCCTGACAGCAGGCGGGCCGTGAGGGTGACGTACACGTTTTCGGCGTCGGTGGGAAGCACGGCGGCCAGGGCCTTCGCGCGGGAGATGCCGGCTTGCGCCAGGACCCGGTCATCCGACGCATCGCCGACGACAAACAGCCAGCCCTGTTCGGTGCAATGAGTTTGCAGCAGTTTTTCGTCGACATCGATGACCACAAATTGACGTCCACGGCGGGCGAGGTTTTCACAGATCGTCCACCCCATCCGGCCGAAGCCACAGACAATGAAATGATCTTTCAGGTGTTGAATCTTGCGTTCCATACGACGTCTTTCCAGAAAGTATTTGGCTTCGGCACTGAAGACCCATTGTCCAATTTCGACGGCACCGATGGAGATCAAACCAAAACAGGCGATCAAAAAGGTGACGACGAAAACCCGGCCTCCCTGGCCCAGTTCGACGATTTCACCATAACCGACCGTCGTCATGGTGGTGACCGTCATGTACATGCAGTCGACCCACGAGACATCCGGATTCTGGGCAAAGAACTTGAAGCCGACGGTCCCGAAACTGGCGATCGCCAGCAGCATCAGCACGGCGCGTCGCAGTCGCCGTATGACTTCATCATGCGGGTTGTGCAGCGGCAGGCGGCGGGATCGGTCAGACATGAACAGGCCAGTGGGGCGACAGCCGGTGGGACTCTCCTGGAAGAGCGCGAGTTTACAAACCCAGCAGCCATTTGGACAACCGCGCCACCGGCAGGTCCGGCTGAATCAGCGAGGCGGGAAGGCCGCAGCGGCGCAACACATTTTCCGCCGCCAGATAACCGCTGCGGACGGCTCCTTCCATCGTTCCGGGCCAGCCGGTTTGTGTCCAGTCACCGGCCAGTTGCAGATTGGGAATCGGCGATTGCTGGCGGGGTCGCAGTTCATCGACACCGGGCAGCATCGACACGACCGCCTTATGCTCAGTGACCAGACGCGAATGACACAACTTGGCCTCGCGCACGACCGGCCAGACCCCTGCCAGTTCGTTGACGACCGCCGCGATCGTTTCCGCCGGGTCGCGGGCCAGCACCTCGCGCGAGGCGCTGATCACCACCTGGTAGTAATGTGTTTCCGGCGGGTTCGCCGCAGTTGTCGTCGTGGCGGGAGCCGATTCGAGTGTTCGGGTATGAATCGCCGAGCGATTGAAGAGCCATTGGCTCAGCCGATCGACGAACGTGGCATGTCGCAAATGAGTGATGGGGCGATCGAACCACAGATGGACACTCGAAATCGGGGCCGTCTCGAGACGCTGAATACCCGAGAGCGCGGGGTGAGACTGCCACTCGGCGGGAAGCAGTGGCAAAACGAGATTCTGGGGCACCGCGAGAATCACCTCGTCTGCCGAGAGCACTTCGCCCGACCGCAATTCGATACCGACGGCCCGGCTGGACTCGGCCTGGGTGCTGGCCGGATCAGTGTTAAATACGACCCGTCGGGCTCCTGCCTGGAGTCGCAGGGTGACCTGTCGGGCGGTGAGCCAGTCGGCCAGGCGGGTGCCATAGAGATCATCGAGTGGAGCCGTGGGCACCCACACTTCCCATCCGGCCCGATGGGCGAGGAAACCATCGACGAATACTTTGCGGGCGTGACCGATGTCGATCCGGTCGAGCGTTTCGCTGAGGGCGCTGACCAGCACGACATGCCAGAAGCGTTCGATGGTCGCCGGGGTCTGGTGGTGCTGTCGCAGCCAGTCGAGAAACGACTGCCCGGTGGGGGCCGGGGTGCGCAGGCGGGCCAGAGCCCGCAGTCCCCAGGCCAGGCGGATTTTGTCGCGCCACGAGAGAAAACCGAACCCGGCGAACGCCGGGGCCAGGTGCAAAGGGGCGGGAAGCGGCGCGGCGGCCATTCGGCTGATCTTCCCGGCGCCATCGATGAAGGCCAGTTCTGACTCGCGCTGAAAGAACTCGCCAATGCCGACCAGATCGCAGAAATGGCGAAAGTTGGTGCAACACCCCAGCGCCACGTGCTGACAGTTATCCACAGACTCGCCGGTTGTCTGATCGAGGAACGAACTGGCGCGTCCGCCCCAGCGGGGCCGCGATTCGCAGAGGGTGACCGTCAGCCCCGACCGACCTGCCAAACCGGCGGCGGCAGCCAGGCCCGCCAGGCCGCCGCCGATAATGACTACATGTGGGGGCATGGACTCAACGGTTCCTCATCGAATTCTGGCGGACTCGGCATAGGCTCATTGAAATCATAAGTCAGTCGTCAACCGATCGCCGGGGTTTCAGCAGGCCGATCGGCACGTGCCTGCTGTCGTAAAGCGTCACTCGTCATTTCGGACGAACTCTCGCGGTTGCTTGTTGCCGTCGGCGGGGGAATCTACTCTCACACGAGACCTTGTCAGGTCACCGGTCAGCGCGTCGACGGCAAAAGATGACAGATCCTGTATCGAAATGGAATCCGCCTATGAACCCGGCTGAGTCAGTGGCTGTGAATCGTCGCGATTTCTGTCAACGCGTGCTGGTGGGCGCCGCCGGCCTCGCCCTGGGAAGCCGGGCCTGCGAACGGGCCACTGCTGCCGAGCCTGCGGCTGCGAACGGCAAACAGTATCCGCCGGGCCGGTACGTGGATGTCCATACCCATCTGGGTCAGACCTGGAATTCCACCGAACCGTTGTCGGCGACAGGCTTACTCAAATGGATGGACGAGAACGACATCGCCCAGTCGGTCGTCCTGCCGTTGACGTCACCCGAGTCTTCGAGCTTTCTGCTGACGAGTGATTTTGTACTGCAGGAAACCAAGCCTTACCGAGATCGGCTGGTTCCCTTCTGCAGTGTCGACCCGCGCACCAGTTACACGGGAGGCCAGAAAGGGCTGGTCTCGATGTTGAAGCGCTGGGTCGATCTGGGAGCCAAGGGGTTTGGTGAGCACAAACCGGGGGTCAAGATGGACGATCCTCGCAACATGGCGTTGTACGCAGCCTGCCAGGAACTCGAACTTCCCGTGCTGTTCCATCTCGATGAGCAGCGCAATATGGATGCCCCGGGCCTTCCGGGCTTGGCGAAGGCCTTGCAGGAACATCCGAAAACGGTGTTCATCGGACACGGTCCCGGCTGGTGGGCTTCGATTTCGGGAGAGGTCAAACAAGCCGACCTGGCAGGCTACCCGGGAGGTCCGGTGGCTCCCGGTGGGGCCATTGATACCTTGATGGAGAAGTTTCCGAACCTGTTCGGCGATCTGTCGGCGGGCAGCGGTGCCGGGGCGATCACCCGCGATCCGAAGTTTGGACGTGATTTCCTGATTCGGCGGGCCGACCGTCTGATGTTCGGCACCGATTACCTCTCTCCCGGGCAGAAGGTTCCCCAGATTGACCTGTTCCGGCAGATCGACTTGCCTGCCGAGGTGGCCAGCCAGGTGTTTCGCGACAACGCGCGACGCGTCCTGAAACTGTAAATCTCGGCGGAAAACCGGTGATTTCACGAGCGCCGGCGGGGGAAAACTGGCGTTGCCCCGACTGCCCCTCTGTTCTAGACTTCGCCCGCATTTTTCCGGGACGAACTTGTTTGAGGACAGAGGGGCAAGGATGCCGCAGCAATTGCGACAGGGGTTAACCATTATCGCCGTGGCCGCCGCGGTCTATTTCGTCGGCCTGGGCGGAACCCGCCTGTGGGACGACGACGAAACGTACTTCGCGCAGACGGCTCGCGAGATGTACGAGCGGGGCGACTGGATTGTGCCCTGGTTCAATCAGACGCTGTTTGCCCACAAGCCGCCGTTCATGTATTGGATGATGATCGCGGGCTACCACCTGTTCGGGGTGGGCGAATTCGCCTCGCGCTTTCCTTCGGCTCTGTTTGGCATCGCCTCGGCCCTGCTGGTGTGGAGGTTGGGGCGAATCCTGTATTCGCCACGTGCGGGTTACTGGGCGGGAATCATTCTGTCGACCAGTTTGAACTACGTGGTGATTGCCCGTGCCGCGACCTGTGATGCCGAACTGCTGTTTTTCTGCACCCTCTCGCTGTACGTGTTTGTGCGGGCCACGGCGCAGCGCCGGGTCTTGTCGGGAATAGCGGGCGACTCGCAACCCGAACAGGCTGCCGACGCGGAAGCCAGGTCCGAGTTGGTCTGGCTCGATGCGGATGCCGATCGCCTGCCCAGTTGGACCTCGTGGATGCTGATCTACGCGGTGATGGGGGTGGCCGTGATGGTGAAAGGGCCGATTGGCGTCGTTTTGCCTACCGCCGTGCTGGGACTGTTCCTGCTGATGCAGAACCGTTCGCGGAATTCGACGATCGTGACTCGAGCGGTCGATCGCTGGCTCGAGACGTCGACGCCGGGCAGCCTGCGTTCCCGCTGTCTGGCGGCGATCCACTATTTAGCCGCCGTGCTCTCGCCCACGCAGATTCTGAAAACCATCTGGCAGATGCGGCCCCTGACCGCTGTCGCGATGGTGCTGCTGGTGGCGGGGCCCTGGTTTTACGCGGTCAGCGTGCAGACGCGTGGCGAGTTTCTGGAGGGATTCTTCGGAGTCCATCACTTCCATCGGTTCACGGCCGGGATGGATAACCATGCCGGTCCCCCCTATTTCTATCTGCTGGCCATCTGCGTCGGGTTTTTCCCGTGGATCATTTTTTTGACCCCCACACTGCAGCAACTGGCCACCCGACTGAAAGATCCGAACTTGTCGCGCCCGGCCGATCGGCTGGTGATAGCCTGGTTCACGGTCTGGGTCGGTGCGTTTTCGCTGGCGGTCACCAAGTTTCCGCATTACGTGCTGCCGGCCTACCCGGCACTGGCTTTAGTGACGGCGGTCTTTCTCGATCGCTGGATCGCCCAGGCGCAGCTCTATGTTCCGTTCTGGCGGCGGGCCGCGTGTGTCACGGTGGCTGTCGTCGGCGTCGGCATTCTGATCGTGGTCCCGATCGTGGCCCGCGTCTTTCTGCCCGGCGAAGAACTGCTGGGACTGGCGGGCATCCCGCTGATCCTGGGAGCGGCCGTGCTGTGGCGGTTCACCGAGCGACTGCAGATTGAACGAGCGCTGTATGCTCTGACCGGCACCGCGGCAGTCTTCTCGGTCGGATTGTTCGCAGTCGCCGCAGTGCGGGTTGATCAGTACCAGAACACGCCTCCCTTCGCGGCAGCCATTCGCGCCCATAACCCCGCGGGTGATGCACGGATCGGCATCTATCAGTGCTTCCGCCCTGGTTACGTGTACTACTGCAATCGCTTCGTGGAACAATTCTGGGACGATCAACGGGCTCAGTCCTTTTTGTCTGAGCGACCGGCGAACTCATTTCTGATCACCACTTTGGGCGACTACGAGCGATTGAAGTCGACACTGCCTCCGGAAATCGGAGTGCTCGAACGCAGTCCCTGGTTCTTGAAAACCGGGGAAACCGTCGTGCTGCTGGGCGACAAGTCGCTGGTTGTGGCCCGAAAGTCAGAAACTCAAGGCTCTGAACGATAATCGGCCTTTTGCCCGCTCTGGTGCCGAGAGGCCCTGGGGCGGGGGAAGAGGCCCGAGTCCGCCCGTCTCGATCGCAGAGGGGAAGCTCCCCTTGCCCATTGGCGCCGGGCCTGCCAAACTGTGGCCGGACGATTCTAAGTTGAAATGGGGTGCCTGGCGGAAGTCCACCGGCAGCCCGGAACTTCTCACCGTTCGGTTCATGGACCTTTGGCTGATTGGCGAATTGCTGGCCGTGGGGCTGCTGATCGCGCTCTGTGGCTGTCTCTCGGGTGCTGAAATCGCATTGATTTCGGCGAACCGCACTGAGCTCAAACAATTGGCCGACGGCGGCAGCCTGCGAGCGCAAATCGCGCTCGATCTGGCACAGAATCCGTCGCAATTCCTGCCCGCCGTGCAGCTTGCGGTGTCTGGGCTGAATACTCTGGCCGCCGTCTTAGCCGGGCTGGCGGCTGCCGACTTGGTCGCACTCCGGGTCATGGCCCGTGGTTCAGAAATCGTCACCACCGGTTCGATGCTGGGGGCGGTGGGCATTGCCGTCGTCGGTTGTTCATTGCTGGCGGTAACCTTTGGCGAACTGTTGCCGCGACGGTTGGTGGCGGCTGGTTCGACCACACTGGCCTGCCGGGTGGCCCGACCACTGGCGGTGCTGTCGCGCAGCCTGAAACCCCTGGTCTGGCTGCTGGCGGCACTCACCGATGGCCTGGCCCTGATGTTCGGGGCCGCCAAAGTCGAGGCGGCGTCGACCTCGCTGCAGGAAATTCGCCACCTGATTGAACTGGGCACCGCCGAGGGCCTGGTTGGTGAAGTTGAACAGCGACTGGCGTTCGAGGCTTTGCAACTGGGAGATCGCACGGCCCGGCAGATTATGAAGCCGCGGGTCGATATCGACGCTGTTGATGTCGAAACCCCGCCCGAGGAGTTGCTGGGGACCATTGCGATGGCCGGTTTTTCTCGACTGCCGGTCTATGAAGGGGATCTCGATCACATCATCGGGTTTGTCCATTTGAAAGACGTCTTAAGGCAGCAGTATCTGGGCTGGAGGCTCAACCTGCGAAAGCTGATACGCCCGGCCTTAACGGTGCCCGATACAATGCGTCTCGACAAACTCCTGGTGACCTTTCAGGAGCAGCGCAACCAACTGGCGATCATCGTCGATGAGTTCGGTGCCACACGGGGCATGGTGACCCTGGAAGACGTGTTGGAAGAACTCGTGGGTGAAATGCTGACTGAGCATCATCAGCGCAGCGAAGATCAGATCGTTCAGCGGGATGCCGCCACCTGGCTGGTCGATGGTTCGGTCAGCCTGATTGATCTGCTCGAACGGTTGAACCTGCAGCACCACGTGCCCGATGCGCCACGCCATGTGAGTTCGGTGGGGGGCTTGGTGCTGGACCTGCTGGGCCATATTCCCAAGGTGGGTGAGAAGGCCGACTGGCACGAGATGTCGCTGGAAGTCGTCGATCTCGACGGACGCCGGATTGATCAAATTCTGATTACTGTCCGACCACAACAGAAAAAGCCCTGATCGGGGGCCGGTCCGGCTCGCCGCGGGCGCGCGGGAAGTGTGCGGAAGTGATTGTGTCGAGAGGGCTTCGGGCTGGGGAGCTGTCGCGGTCGAGGCCGGCCGGAGCCCGATTGGGTTCTTGCGTACCGGAACGAGGCTGGATATCGTTAAGTGAGAAGTCCTCTCTGCTCCACTCCATTCTGCGGCGGAATTGACGATATGAAGTTGCGCGGGTTAATCGCAGTTTCGGTCCTGCTGTTGTCGTGCCTGGCGTTTCCCACCGCCGCACCAGCCGCCGAGATGCATCTGGAGTTCGTCGAAGGGCTGCGCGATCGGGATTATCTCGATCTGGCGCTGGCGTATCTTGAACAACTCGAGAAACGCACCGACGTGTCAGCCGAGATCAAGGCGGTCATCCCTTACGAAAAAGCCAAGACACTGGTCAAAGGGGCGCTCGCGCTGCGCACTGCCGATGCGCAAATGAAGCAGCTGGACCAGGCCCGCACGTACCTCGAAGAGTTCATTAAGGCGAATCCGGGACATGCCGAGTCCGGTGCCGCCAATGCCGAACTGGCTCAGATCGTCGTGCTCAAGGGTGATGTCGAACTGCAGCAGTCTCGTGCACCGGGCAACGCGGCTCAAAAGGCCGCCATGCAGAAACGGGCCCGTGCCTATTACAACGATGCCAAGGCGGTCTGGCAGGCCGCATACGATGGCTACAAAGAGGCTCACGGCAAGTTCGACAAGTTCATTCCTCAGAATGATAAGCGCCGCGACGCTCGGGAAGAGGTCTTTAACAAGATGGTCCACGCGCAACTGCAACTGGCCGTCATGATGTACAAAGAAGGCCAGACCTACGACCGGGGCACTCCGGAAAACAAAGATCGGTTGGTCGAGGCGGCCAAGGCGTTTGACACGATCCACGCCCAATACCGGCAGTTGACCTCGGGCCTGTACGCCCGCATGTGGGAAGCCAAGTGTTTTGAAGAGCAGGACGCCATCGGCAAGGCGCTGGGGTTTTACGCCGAGTTGCTGGGACACGGGAATGATCTGCCCGTGGCGCAGCGGGCGCCGCAATTGCGCAAACTGCAGAACATGGTGCTGCATTTCAGGCTGATCTGCCTGAATCACGAGAAGAAAAAAGACTACCAGGTGGCGATCCAGGAAGGTGATGCCTGGTTGAAAGAGAATCGCAACCTGGCCTCCAGCAGTATTGGTCTGGGCATTCAGTGGGAAATGGTCCGCGCGATGGAACTGCTGTCGCGTCAGGAAGAGACCAACGAATCGGAAAAGACCAAATTGCTGCAGCAGGCCCTGGAAAAAGCCCGGTACATCAACCGGTTCCCCGGGGAATACAAAGACGCTTCGACGGCCATGATCCAAAAGCTCATGGTCGGTCTCAATCGCGAACCGGGCGATCCCAAAGACTTCACAACGGCCTTTGGGGTGGCGGACAACATGAAGAATGACATTTCGCGACGACTCGTGCACATTCGCGAAGCGCAGGGGTCCGAACAGGCCCGGCTGTTGATTGAACTGCAACCCATCCTCAAAGAGGCCGCTCGAATCCTGCAGATCGGTTTGTCGGTCGTGGGGCCCAAGGACGATCAGAAAGACGTCAATCGGGCCCGCTTCTACCTCGCCTACTTTTACTATTACATGCGCGATTCGCGCGATTTGAAGCCGACTCATGCGCTGGATGCCGCGATCGTCGCCGAGTTCACCGCGCGCAAGCTGCTGTCCACCCAGCCTGACCATGCTCTCGATGCGGCCTTCCTGGCCCAGGCGGCCTACATTCTGGCCTACACCAATGAACAACCGGGTCTGCGCGAGGCGGAGATCAAGCGGGTGATCGGTGTCTGCAATTTCATCACCGAGAACTGGCCCACGAACGATAAGGCCAACGACGCGCGGATGGACCTGGGTAAGGTGTATACCGAAAATCATCAGCCGGCCGAGGCGGCCCGCTGGTACCTGCAGGTTCCCGAAACGGCCCCGCAATATCTGGAAGCGCAACTGGCGGCCGGGAATGCCTGGTGGTACTCGTTCCAGAGTGAATCAATCAAGCCCGAAGCCGAGCGCAAGCCCAAAGCCGAACTCGATGCGATGGTCAAACAGTCGCAAGACATCCTGAAGGCCGCGCTGACCAAATTCGAATCACAGCTTCCCGGAGAAATCACCCAGGTCGATGCCAGTAAGCTGGTCGCGCTGACGACCGCCAAGGCTAACTACGCCTCTATTCTCAATGGAACGGGTGACTACAAAGCCGCGCTCGAGGTGTTGACGGCGGGCAAGTTGTCGGTGTTGAACGCCGTCGCGGCTCCCGACAATGACGATCAGAAGCGTCCCGCGGAAGGGGGCATCAAGAGTCGGCGGTTCGCTGGCTGGGTCTATGGCCAGGTCTTGTTGCGGGCCTATGTCGGTCTGCAGGATCTGGACAACGCCCGGGTCGCGATGAAAAAACTCGAAGGCATCGTCGGATCGGGGGGTGGCGGCGCATCGGTCACCCGTGTTTACCTGGAACTCGGGCGGGAACTCGAAAAAGAAGTTCACCGACTGCAGGCGGCGCGTGACCCCCGCTTGAACGACGTGCTCAAGTCGTTCGAGACCTTCCTCGAAGACATGTTCAAACGGCAGGAAGGACACGATTACAACACGCTCAACTGGATCGCCGACACCTACAGCAACCTGGGTGATGGCCTTCAAGCAGGCGACCCGGCGAAAGCCGAGTCGTACTTCGGTAAGTCGGCGGCCGCCGTGCAGTTTCTGCTCGAAAGCGAAGCCTCTAAACCGGGTGTCATTCCGCAGCAGGCCGTGCTGGCCGTGAAGCTCAAGCTCGTGAAGGCCAAGCGTCGTCAGAAGTCGTTCGACGCGGCCCACCAACTGCTGGTCGAAATCCTGAAAGAAAAGAGCAAGGCGGTCGACGTCCAGGAAGAAGCCGCCCAGGTCTTCCAGGACTGGGGTGCCTACGGAGGTGACATCAATAAGTTCGAAGTGGCCGTGCTGGGAGGCAAAAAAGCCACCCGTGGCAAAACCGCCGACGATACTCGTGTCTGGGGTTGGGCCGGCCTGGCCGAAAAGCTGCAGACAAATCTGCAGACCAATCCCAAGCCGGAATACGAACGGCAGTTTCTGGATGCCAGCTACAACGCGGCGCTGTGCTGGTACAAATATGCCCAGGCGTCTGAAGGGGCCAAGCAGCGAAAAACGCTGATTCGCGAATCCCTGACGGCGATCAAGCGACCGCGGGCCTTGCTCCCGCAACTGGGTGGCATCGAGACCTGGGGCAAATACAACACGCTCTATCGTCAGATACAGCAGATGATGCTCGATCTGGACATGGAAGAAATGCAGGGGAAAGAGGTGGCGGATCTTGAGCGGACCTTTACCCCGGAAGAACGGGAAGCGCAACGCGCGGCGGCGGCTCAGCAGACGACCGACGAGACCGATACGGCCAGCGAGACCGCCGACAGCCAGCCCAAATCGAAAAAGAAAAAAGACGCACCCAAGGCCAAGAAACCGGCCGATTCGGGGAACCAGATGGCGCTGATCATCGCCATCGTGGTGGGCCTGATTCTGGTGGGTGGCGGAGGTGCGTATTACTTCCTGGTCCTGAATAAAAAGCCCAAGGCCCGTCGTCGCGTGGTTGAAGACATTGAAGACCCGTTTGCGACGTCACCCCCGGCCACTCCCAAAGTCAAAAGCAATCGTTAACACCGGCGGCCTCCGCTGAATTTTCTCCGTGGAAAGGTTTCCCATGTGCTGCAAACACCCGCTCGCGATCGCTCTGCTGATCGGACTGGGCGTCCATTCCGTTCAGGCGAATGAAACCATCAATCGCAAACGCGATAAACCGGTTTCGGGAGAAGTCACCGCGGTCAGTAAGACCGAAGTCACCGTGAAGGTGACCAGTCCCAAGGCCGACACCCTGAAGATCCCGGCCAACGAAATCGTCAGCATTGACTGGACGGGTGACTCGCCTGATTTGAAAGTGGCCCGTCAGGACGAGAACGGCCTGCGTCTGCAGAAATCGCTTGATGGGTACGTGAAATCGCAGGGAGCGACGAAAGCCACCAACCCGGCGGCGAAAGCTGACCTGGAATTTGCCATCGCCCGCGTCAATGCCCGCATGGCCCTGCAGGACCCGGCCAAGGTCGATGACGCGATCAAGAAACTGGAAGATTTCCGCAGCAAGAACGGCGATCACTACCGGTTCTATGAAGGGGTGTACTTTCTAGGCCAGTTGTATTCCGCCAAGAAAGATGCCGCCAAGGCACGTCAGACCTTTGAGCAACTCGCCAAGGCTCCCTGGAAGGAATCGCAGATGGCCTCGCGGATCGCCGTCGGGCGCTTAATGCTGTCGGAAGGCAAACTGGACGAGGCGGCGACCGAATACGACGCCGTGATTGCCGTGCAGGCCGATGGTCCGCTGGAAGTGTCCGCCCGGCAGGAAGCCATGCTGGGCAAATCGCGGATCATGATCACACAGAAGAAGTTTGACGACGCTCTGAAGCTGCTCGATGAAGTGATCACCAAAGCGCCCGCCGACGATACGAAGGTCAACGCCGAGGCTTACCTGCGGCAGGGAGATTGCCTGCGAGAACAAGGCAACGACAAAGACGCGTTGCTGGCGTATCTGCATGTCGACGTGCTGTTTCGCGCGGAAAAGGCCATGCACGCCGAGGCGCTGTATCGCCTGTCGCAATTGTTCGAAAAGTTGGGGCAGAAACCCCGGGCCGAAGAAGCCCGCGAACTCTTGCGGAGCGAATACGATTCGAGCGAATGGGCGAAACTGCTGAAAGCCCCCGCCAACGCGCCCACGAACTGAACGAGCCGTTCTGAAGTCACACCGACTGAGATGGGCCCTGTTTCCCACTGCTGCTTCTCCGCCGGGGTGGCAGGTTGAATGTTGTTCCCCTTTCACGAGAGACCCGAGTCGCTGCTTGTATGCCCCGCCTGCTGAATAAAGTTGCTGTTGTGACCGGTGGCGCCGATGGAATCGGCAAAGCCACCTGTGAACTCTTCGCGGCCGAAGGTTGTGCGGTCGTCATCGCCGATGTCAACGTGACGCTCGGCTCAGCGGTTGCCGCCGAGATCATCGCGCGCGGCGGCCGGGCCCTGTTCGTGGAAACGAACGTGGCGGATGAAGCGCAAATCATCCAGATGGTGGCCCGGGCGGTGGCCGCGTTCGGGAAGATCAACATTCTCGTCAACAACGCCGCGGTGTTCGTGCTCAAGGGTATTGATGCGACGGTCGAAGAATGGCGGCAGATTCTGGATGTGAACGTGGTGGGGGTCTCGCTGGTTTCCAAGCACGTGGTGCCCGAAATCCGCAAGGCGGGAGGTGGCGCGATCGTCAACCTGGGGTCGATTTCAAGTTTCATCGCCCAGCCACAGTTCGTGACGTACAACGCCACCAAGGCGGCGATCGCCACGATGACCCGCTGCATGGCGCTCGATCTGGCGCCCGACAAAATTCGGGTGAACGCGGTGTGCCCGGGAACCGTCTGGACACAAATTGTCGAACGCCTGACGCGTGAAAAGGGAATGGACCGTCAGGCCGCCGATGCCGACCCGGCCTGGGGCGGCGCCTGCATGCTGAAGCGCCTGGCCGACACGTCAGAAATCGCCAAGGCGATTTTGTTTCTGGCCTCCGACGACGCGTCGTACATTACCGCGGCTCACCTGATGGTTGACGGCGGCTACACGGCGGTGTGAGTTCGGCCCCGTGTTCCGTGCTGTTCAGCGGCTCTCGCCGGTATTTGCCGGAAACGTCTCAAACAGGACGTACAGCGAGAGTTTCTGCAGACCAGTGCCCCGACTGTGCCAACAGCCCGCACTGGCAACTCGCCTGAAAGGCGTCGATGTTTCAGCCCGGGGCAACGCCCCGGGTCCCAGGCCCGCCAACCACAAAATTGCCCTGAAAGGGCGAAATCCCCGCGGAAACCGAACGAAACGGTCCACCTCGTACGAGATTCGCGCTTCCGGAACGACCTGTGAATCGTGCGTATTTCCGCTAGGTCGGCAGTGGCCGCCAAAGTAGCCATCTCTCTCCGAGAGATGGGTCTCGCGCCTCCGTCCGTGATGCGTCATCGAACCAATCGTGACGCCACCATCGTCCGCCACAGCGCCCAAATCCGGCCACCTCCGCTCGGTACTGACCCGGCCAAAACCGATTCCACATAACTTGCCCACGCCTCCAAACCTCACACCTTAATCGTCGACAATTTCCAGGTCGGGCCGAAGTTCCCGCAGTTGATTACGCCCTGCGTCGGAGATTTTAGTTTTCGAGATATTGACTCGCTTAAGGTTTCGAATCTGGGCAATAAATCGAATGGCCGCATCGGTGATCTCGGTTTCACTGACGTCTAATGATTCGAGTTTTCGCGAAATGGCCAGTTCGGCGATTGCGGAATCTTGCATACCGGTGCGAAACATTCGCAATGACTTCAGCCGCGGCAAACCGCCAATCAACCGCATCGCGTCGCCTTTGATTTCGGTTCGCGAAATGTCGAGCGAAATCAGTTTCTGCATCGCCTCGCTTCGGGACGCGGCTTCAGCCGGTTGTGGCTCCAATAAGTGCGCGGTACGACGAGGCAATTCCGAACGCAACATCGAAACGATTCCCGCATCGGTCACATTCGTACCGGAAAGGTCTAACACTCGCAAATGCGTTAAACGCGCGATGTAGGAAAGTGCTGCGTCTGTAATTGTCGTATCGCTGAGGAAGAGACCGCCCAACTCAAATACGTCGGCCAGGTCCTCAAACGCCGAGCTTTCGATGGGGCACCCGCGGAAGTCAATAATTTTCGGCCAGCCCGCGCGGAGACTGCGGGTTACCCCGTCGCCGGTGAAAACGCAGTCTTGAAACGTCAACCGCCCCCACACTCGCAGTTGCACTGGGAAAACGTTCGAAAGCCGACATCTTTCGAAGGCCAGCTCTTCGAGTACGCAGGGACTCTCCGAAAATGCGTCGATTGCATCCGAAGTGAAGTCAACAGCATCGAAGCGAATCCGCTGGAGGCGAGCCAGCTGGAGGATCGATTTGATATCCGCTTTCGTAAGCTTCGTCTTACGAATCAAAATCGATTGGGGATCATTAATCTGACGTCGTGGCTGTAGCGGCCACTCAGGATCCGTGTACACATCCTCATCGGACGCAGATCTCGGAAGCGCTTCCTTCATCGATTTCAAGAACATACCAACATCGTTTTGCTGCTCGATCGCAAGTTCGTGCGGGGTTCTGTCGAAGTTTTTCCAGCGATCGGTTCGCACGGTTGGGCCCACGGAAATGAGACCGTGATCGACCACGATGTGCTCGAGTGTGTAATTTGCAAGCACACGAATGCCGCTGAGGTGGATCGAGACGTTTGTCAGGGCCACCAAAGTGCAACCGCTGTGTTGAGCGAGTTTCGCGATCGCGGCTTCCGTGACCGGAGAGTCGACGATAACGATGGAGAAGATCGAGTCCAACTGCAAAAGCTGTTCGAGCTGCTCGTCATTAAACGACGGGCCTCCGATTTCAATGTGGCCTACGCGGCGTAATTTCTGAAGCTCAACGATAATCTTCCGCAGTTGGAATTCCGTCAGCGAGTGCCCGGTGGCGCGGACTGAAATGGAGAATGGAATCCGGGGATCTGGCTTTTGAAATAACCTCCGAATTCGAGTTGCGGCGGATGACGGCAGAAAAGCCAAAAAACCGGGCGGCCTGTCAACCACGGCTATGCCACCGGCGCTTTCAATGATGCAGAGGCTGCGCCGCCACTCGCAAAACGGCAGCGAGTAGGCGAAAACGGTTGCGACCGACAAAACACCAGAAATAACAACAACACAGCGAACAAGAACTGGCGTGCGAAGCGCCAGGATTGCCAGTGCTTTCTTCGCGGGGCGTGCACTGTCTTTGGTAATTTCCAGATCGCGGTGGCGCAAGGCCAGTGCAACTCCTAATCGACCGCAAAACAACAACAGCAAAAAACTCGCGGAGAATGCGGCATAATGCGCAATCAACTCGGCGTCCTCCCATGGGAGCAGCGGCTGCGCTACGACCGAACATTCCGAAAACGCACCGCGACTCGCGAAATGTCCTGGCTTGCCTCTTTTCATCAAATTTCCGATTCCGGAAATCATTATGGCGCAAATCAGTGCGACAAGAACCACCACGGTGAACCATTGGTTGCAACGCCGCCCGGCCACATCGCAAAGTTGCGACGGACAGCCGCACCTTGGGCATCGCAGCTTAACAAATGCACACGCAAGCATCCTGGGCCAAAGACCGATTTCGTGGCTACAGCTTGGACAAGCACTCATCTTCGATATCGCTCTTGAAGCGTGGCGTTCCGGGCAACACTGCGGACACGGCATCCGTCAAGATACCCAAAAGGCCGCCGCGTGCGAAGCAGTTGCTTCATGGTTCCCAGGCGACGACCGGCCGGTGCTTTTGGCGACGTGTTCTGTGCTGTTCAGCGGCTCTCGGCGGTATTCGCCGGAAACTTCTCAACCATGATGTGCGGCGAGAATATCTGCAGACCATTGCTCCGGCTGTGCAAACGGCCCTGAAAGGGAGAAATCCCCGCGGAAACCGAACCAAACGGTCCACCTCGTACGAGATTTGCGGTTCCGGAACGACTTGGGATGGGGGGCACAGGTCCTGAAATGTGCACGGGCCGCACAGGCCATGGCCGTGATGACGAATTGACACGAACGTTTCGGGCTGCCAAGGTGCCGCTGACAGGGAATCTGCGAATCTGGCGAAAAACAAGTGCCCGTCCGCAAGCGAACCTCTTCTGTGTGGCGATTGTCCTTGGTTGAATGAACTCCTGTACGCTTTGTGCCGTCGCGAATGTGTCCTATGGAACTCATCAATCTTTCCGCCGAGCCGGTGGGCAGGCTCTATTCCTGGATCCCACACGATCTCCAGGCTGAACAGGTCGTCTTTCTTCCGGATGCCTGCCCAGGAAAATCGCCGTTGCCCACGGGGACCGTGGTGCTGACCCGGCAGGCCAATTGGCGAAAATTCGCCGTGTCCGATTGTGGATGCGGCATGCGGCTCTTGCGTACTGAGATGTCTGCCCAGGAGCTCGATTTCGCGCGCTGGAATCGGGTGGCCGACCTGCTTCGCGCCAATAAAGGGGGGCTGGGCGACCTGGGCGGCGGTAATCATTTCCTGGACGCGCTGGCCCCCCATGCGGATGGCCCGCTCCACTTTTTGATCCATACGGGATCACGCAACGAATCCGGGCATGTGGACGCGTTCGTCGACAGTCCAGCCCGGTTCGATCAGGAATTCGATCGAGTCGTCCGGTGGGCGGCCGACAATCGAGCCGCGATTCATGAGGCGCTCAGTCGGGTCTTCGGCAAACTCGAGCTGATGCTTGATCTGCCCCACAACACGTACGAAATCTGCGATGATGGTGCGGTCCTGATTCGTAAAGGATCGGTGCACGTCGCGCCGGGCGAATTGTCCATCTTGCCTTCGCACATGTCCGGCGATGTCGTGCTGGTGCGCGCGACCGATCGGGTCGCTGACATCCTGTATTCGATCAGCCACGGCACAGGCCGCAAAATGTCACGCAGTGACTGTAAACCACTGGCCGATGCCTTTGATTTCGCTGCCATGCGCCGTCGCATCCTGATTCCGACGGGGGTGGACGACAGTTCGTTACGGACTGATGGACCGTTCGCCTATCGAGACCTGGACGAATGTCTGGCGCTGATTGAGGACTATGTAGAACCGGTGACACGATTCCGTGTCATCGGCTACATGGGGCATTTGTGAAATGCTCGCGGTTCGAGGCAGATGCCGACTATGCCGCATAGATCCGTGTTATCTGCGCGATCGGCGGTTTTCAAATCGGAGACTGCAGCGATCACAAATCGGTTCCGATGGTCCGCGTGGGATGAGAGAGAGGGAATCGCGGATGGCGCGGATGACACGGATAAAGGTCAGCCGTGGGGCCCGATTCCTGTGCCGCGGGGCGGAGACCCGACTCATGATCCGGAGCGAGGCCGGATCGCATCCAGCCTTGGCCCCCCGGCCAACGAGTGGTCAAGCGCTCTCTGGACATCGCTGCATTTGGCGTGATCCGCGGTCATTCGTCCG
>JAFEBR010000191.1 GCA_018242565.1 Planctomycetota bacterium
AACATTCGGAACACACCACCCGGCAGCCGCGGCAGTTCCCCCAGCGTCAACGTTCGCATGCATCACCTCCGGTTGTCGAGCCTGACCGACTCACTCCAGCTCCCGGCGCACTTGCTGCACGTCACTTTTCGGGCCCCCACGCACTCGTCTTCCTCTGACCGACACACCCGCAACCCTCGCCAACACACCGCCCGTTCCGTGCGCTGGTACTCGAATTGGACTCCTTCACTCAGTTGTCTCGCTCTCTCGCCGCGACGCCGCAGCATTCCCCGCACGCCGCGACTCAACGCCACCCCCCGCGTCGTTCTGCGTCCGGCCGCTATCTACGCAATACAAACAACCAAACGGCTACGCCCAACGCCAGTCCCATCGCAAACAGCCACCAAGCGCTTCTCCACCACCGTCGCCGTCTTGGCCTGCCGTAATAGTACGCCGGACGAACGTCGCCCATTCCATAACCCCCAATCTCTTACCAAACCAGAGGCCCTGCTACGCACCGCTACAGCCTTTCTCGTCACGCGTTTCGCGTCTCACCCCCTGAATTCCGCCCAAATCTGTTCGATGGCTTGCCCCCCGAATCGGCTGTCCATCGCCGCGCCACCCACCGCGATCCCCGTCATCGCCAAAATTACAACATTACCGCCGGCAACCGAAACAATCCTGTTAAAGACGTTAACCGAACTTCACGAGGCGATACAACAAATTTCTCGCACCGATTTGTCTTTGCCGAGAAATTCCCAGCACCTGAAGTCGCCCCCGCGAAATAACTTGCCCAAACCAGCGTCGCCTCGCGGACCTGCTCATCAACCGCCCCCTTGATTCCGCGCTCCCCCCGCGCAGCGCATCACCCCCGATTTCAAAACGGCCCCGGCCACCCCTTCGCCCGGTGTAGGGCGACACGCAAGCGACGAGCAGCCGGGACCATAAACGAATCGTGCATTCCCCCAACTCACCGTTGATTTAGCGCAAAATAACGCCTCGCGAGCCGCACACATCAAGAAAGGCGGCGGCCCGACGGCGGTAACCCGGGCCGGAGTTCACGCCGCGGGCGCCGCCTCAGCAACGATCGTACCCGCCTGACTCCATATTGCAACAACAATTTCCTGCAAAAACGCGTACACCCAAAATTCTGCTTCCCCCTCACCCCACCGCCAGCGCCAATTCACGTTTTACTGTTCAGTGCGACAGTGCCCACCGCGACCAGTGCCGTTCGCAGACGCAAACAATTGCCACCCCGCACGCCGGTTGTCTAACGGTCAGCCCGAGTTCCGATACGGCACGGTTGCGCGAACGCAGTCTCCACACCCTGTGCACGGCTCGCCCCCCCCGCCAGGCTCTGCCAGCGACTTGGGAGACCTTCACCATTCTTCCCGGGCATCGCCCGAAATCTTGTCCGCCCGCAGAGTTTTTCCCTTGCCAATCCCCGCTACGTCGCGCACACTGATGCTGCGCTGACTCAAACACAGACACGCCGACACGCCGATGTGCCGATTTTCGCTGATCATCCTCGCAATGCTCGCCACAGCCGGCCGCGCCGTCGTCGCCGAGCATTCTTTCGCCGGCCCGGCTCGCCACTCGACCAGTGTTCGTCACGATCGCGCCCCGCTGCAACAACTCGATCGCGACCCGTCCGCGTCTGACGATTGCCCGCCAGCGACGTTGCGCGCGACCCCGCCGTCGGCGAAACTCCTTCGGGCCCCTTCACTCACCGACCGTCACCTCTTTTCCTCAAGCGCACAAGGTCAGGCCCGCCAACGTGCCTGCCAAGGTCAGTCGGACCGCGACTCGTGGCAGGCCACGCTGTTCGCCCGCCCGTCGCTCTGTTCTCTGAACGTGCGCATCCAGACGTGATCTCGCTCTGAGCGCGTCCCCGCGACTGCCCGTCCCTCGCACGCACGGGCCGGGGTCGCGCGTCGATCGGCTTTTCCAACTGTGTCGGCGACCAAGCGTCGCCCGCATTCCGATCACCATCCACGGAGCGCTCTCCATGTCTACTCCCCCGGAGTCTTCACCACCGTCTGCGGCCGGCTTGGTCACGCTGACATTCATTGTCGTCGGGATTATCGTAGCCGCGCTGGTCGTCGCTCATTTTCTGAAATAAACCGGAACCGACACCGCCGCCTGACTGAACGTGAGCGCGGACAGTCAACCGCGGCGGGCAGTTCCGCGGGCACCTCGTCGGTGTCCGCGGAGTCTGATTTCAGCGCGTCTTTCCAACCGCAATGACGGGCGATGAAAGCGGGCACCGCCTTCGGGCTGCGGCAAGCGGGAGCGGTGGGATTCTTATGAGCAAATGACTTCCCACCCCTCATTTTCTGCGCCCCGAGCCGGCCGGGATTCCCACGTCCCGGCAAAGCGTCCTTCCGGTACGGAGTTTATTTGGCGCGAAATACCCGTCTCGATTTCGCGCCAAATAAACGCCCCGGCGCCAGTCATTCCGCCGCTGTCCCGGCCGCTTCCCCGCCAGCCGCCGGCCCGGCGTCTGGCCCTTCGCCCGTGCTTTCTGCCTCGGTTTCGGCCGCGCGTCTTTTCCGGGCGTGATGCGGCGTAAACGTCAATTCCCGCGGCCCCGGAAAGGACTCCGGAAGCATTGCCAGGTCATACGCACTTCCCTCGACCGTCCGCCAATCCTGTCCCAGCAGCCCGCGATTCTCGAAATATCGCAGCGCCTGCTTCATGTAGATCCGCACCACGAACAACGGCGGCAACCCGCCCCGCGTCGCGCTCCACCATTCAAACAGGTCTCGATCTGATTTCGACGAATTGCAACGCCGGCAGGCCCAGATCGCATTATCACCCCCGTCGTCCCCGCCGCGATTCACGGGCACGATGTGATCGATCGACAGAAACTGAACCGAACCGCAATAGACACACTCCTGCGGCAACTTCATCCGCACCGCCTGGTCCCGCATCAGCGAACCGGCCGACATACTCCCAGTCCGCAACCCTTTGTACAACCTGGCCCGAACCATGTAATGAAGTCGCCCGTACGCCTCGGCCCGATCCGTTGTTGCCATCTCGGCCATCGCCTGATTGGCGTAGCACCAATACAGACGCTCGCCGACCGTGCTTCTTTCCGATTTCGCCATGACTCGGCTCTCGCCCACAACTCGCGTCACATCCCCAAGCATCAGAACGGATAGAACCAGATCGGTTACGGCTGCTGCATTGGCGCCACCAACCTGGCCGCCGGCGCAAATTCCCAGCGTATGTGCGCCGCACCGCCGCATCTTCAATCATGCGGTCGCTGCGACGCCCTCACCCTCGTCTTCTAAGACCCGGAATCCACGACGCGTTTTTCCGGCCACGTCGTTCCCGGCCCCGCGCCCTATGTCCCATTCCACCGCCGCCCGGATCAGTTTCGAGTTATCCGGAATCGCTAACTTCTGGCGAATCCGCGCGCGAAACGTCTCGACCGTTTTCGGACTAATTCCCATCTTCTCAGCGATTTCGGCCACTGTCGCCCCTTGCCCCAACCGCCCAAACACTTCTAACTCACGATCAGACAACACCGCCACGTCTTCCTGACCGCATTGACTTTCGGCCCCAGTCAGATATTGCATCAGCCGTCCGGCTACGGCATCGCTGACACGTGTTTTTCCCGCCAAGACAGCCTGAACCGTATGAACAATCAATTCCGTCGGCTGCCATTTGCTCACGCAGCCATGCGCCCCAGCCCGCAGCAACTCTTCGACGTGCCATTCCTCGGCGCTCGGAGAACAGATCACGATCCGAATCGCCTTGTCAAAGTCCACGACCTCGCGGACCAGTGCCAACGCATCAAGCCAATCGTTGCCGAGGCCAATGACGACACCCTCCGGTCGAAACCGCTGCACCATTCCCACCGCGGTTTCGAAGTCCCCTGCGTCGCCGACCACCTTAAAATTCGGCTGATCGCCGAACAGCGTCACCAGGCCCAATCGCGTCAACGGCTGCCAATCCACAATTAAGAGATGGAATTTTCCTGTCGATTTTGCAGCCATACGGAACTTTTTCCCACTCACGCGTGAAACGAATCACGACAACAGCCCTTGTCGTTCGTCCCAATGATTCGTTTTGCTTATTATTCGCGATTGTAATAAAGAAAGCAATCGCTGAACGATTTGTCCCCTCTCGACAACGACTATTTCCTATTCGTTTTGAGTGCAAATCGCCGCGCCGATCGATCCGGTGATTTTCGCTGCTTGTGTGGGCTTCGCTCAGGAGCGCACATCACCGACGACCCGACCCGTAGGCGGTCGCTGCCCCTGGCCGCCCCGCGCACCGATCGCATGCCGCGTTGTTCGGCAGCCTTCGCCCGGCACGGTTCTGAGTGCTGCACGCAACGAAATCGCCCGCGAGGAACCCCTCGTAATCGCTCGAAACCGTTTCCAGCCCGGTCGCCAGGCTCCGTACGGCACGCGAACGATCGAGGCACGCACTGCCCCAACGCGTGTCGGTAACGCTGCGGCGGAATATGTGTCAGACGGTGTCCCTGCGAGACTGCGAACTGAATCGCCTCGCCAGGTCAAAATCCCTTGCACACGCCCGATCGCCCCTTAAAGTAGATTTCATCGGGACGGTGCCACGGGTTCGAAACCGCGTCGCCAAGCGGCCCAGCCGGGCGAATCCTGCTTTCCCTTTCACAGCTTCGCCCCTGGGCCGGCCCGTGTTTTGAAAGACGGCCAGAATGTCAGAACAAGCCAGCCGGCGCCACAGTAAAGTCGACGCCCTCTGGAAATGGCGGCCACCAGCCAAATGGCCTGATTTGCGCCCCGACACCAGCTCGTTCTGGGAACCTTGTTCGCCTTCTGAATTCAAATCTGCCGTCGAAAGTGAACTCAAACGCTGCCACACTTTCGCACCGATGGCCGATCACACGCGCCTTCCGCGCCCCCTTCGCCGTTATTTTCACAACGACTCCCCAAATCATCTCTCACCCCGCGTCATTGCG
>JAFEBR010000192.1 GCA_018242565.1 Planctomycetota bacterium
GAAGCTACCAACCACCGCTATTGGTGACAAAAAGCGTCAGGTAGAGCTGGTGCTGCGACGTCGTATTAATTGTGACGTTTCGAATCATTCCATCGGCGAGTATACGGCCAGGCAACGAATCGTCAATATCCGTTTCTGGAGATTTCTATTCGCAACCTGACCCAGGTTCGCGGCTCGTGATCGAAACACTTCTCTGCCGCTGATCGACTTCTAACAGATCTGACAACGCTTCAGCGCGAGTAATTCGAACCGGTCCCGGAGCATTAACCCCCAACCGAATTCTGCCATTGCTGATCTTCAGCACAGAGATTTCGACGTCCGGTCCGATCAGTATTCGTTCTCCCAATTTTCGCGATAAGACAAGCATTTCTTTGCTCCTTCCTTGCTCGACTCTTAGCAGTCAACGACTGACACACATCCCATAACTCTATGGCAGCATTCAACACTCAGCTTGTTTCCAAAGGAGACTACGAGTTTCCACACCATCAATCGCATTGCCAGCCGCGGGCACACAAATCACCGTCAACACATGTCATTGCCACCTCTGGCAAACCACGATCCACTGCCTGGGACTGCGACACTATGACCACCGCTGGCAGACAAGGCCGGCTTCGGCACAAATGTAAATTTCTGCTTGTCATAGAAACCACTTTCCGCGGCACAAACTGGCTTTGGTTCTCGAGCTGCAGTCTCGATCAGTGATGCGATACGTACTGCTCCGGCGCCTCGACGACTATCTGGCGGCAGGCCGGCGTACAGAAGCAGCACCTGACGCCGCGACACTCGTGCGTTCCGCCGACCATCATTTTGTGGATCCTTGCTCGACAGACCGGATCTGTGACCAATATCAGTCTTTCCCGGCCGACGATGTACACAGCAATTGATTCGGTTATCGAGCATGTCGACCATCAGGACTTGCCGGAGTGATCCTGCCCGTGGCAGCAACTGGTTGGCATACTCCGTTTCCCTACCGCATCGCTTTCGGATCGGAACATGAACGACTCTCTCTCCGAACCGCCGCGACCGTGATTGCCGTCGGCCACAGTATCTCGAAACAACCACTCTGCGGAAGCGCGCTGCTGGCCGCCATCTGACAGGAACAATCGCAAGCATCTTACGTTCCCTGGGGCACTTGCGAGCGCGCACGGGCACACTCGATAATTTGCGGTTCACAACGTGAGCAGCAACTGGCAGGTCAGACCTGCGAACCAAGACTCGTTGACCGACTTCGATGCATTTACCGGACGCCAGCCAACCCACCCACCGGATCAAGTCCTCCGTTAACCAGGCTTGTCATCGCGGTGGAAGAAACGCGAATTTTCGACACCAATTCCATAGCATAGAATGCATGTGCATCGTATGCTATGCATTTCAGATGTCAAGCGGAATTCTCCGGAAGCGCTGTCAGACGCTGGTCCCGCGGAACGACGCACGCTGCAGATAAGGAATACCATGGAACTCTCGACGGAAGAAAAGATCATCGTCGCAATTCGACAAATCACACACGCGGTGGATTTGTGGTCGCGACAATTGTGGCAGCAGACCGGTCTGACCTCGCCGCAACTCGCCGTTCTCAGGGAAATCCAGAGCGGCCGAAACGCCACGCCGACGACGATCGCCGACGCGCTGCACCTGTCCCAACCAACGGTAACCGGCATTCTGCAGCGACTGGAACGTGCCGGAGCCATTCGGCGGGAACAGTCTTTTGCCGATGGACGCAGCATCGTTGCGGTGATCACACGCAAAGGTGAGTCCCTTCTCGCAAAATGCCCTTCGCTGCTCCGCGATCGGGTCCGCGAGCGATTGGCCAGGCTGCCGATCGAGCAATGCGCCGGACTCCTTGATCATATCCGACTCCTGGCCGAAATCATGGGCGCGCCAGATGCAGACGAAGCGCCGTTCCTCTTTTCGCGAAATGTCCCGGGGCAACGCGTCAAAAGTACGAAATCTCGCACCGCTCGAAGAAAACCTTAAGAGCAAGAAGTGCGGGCGAACCCTGAGCGGCAGGCCTCGTGCAGAAACACGGCTCATCGAATCCTGTACACCGATCAAGGTCTTCGCAAACCAAAGCAGCGACCCTCGATTTCGAAACGGTACTGTGAACACCAGTAAAGTGAGCTGCGGTAACGCTCGATATTCAGGACGCAGAAGCGGGTGGAAACGCAGATGGCAAGCACCAGGAAACTTCAGGCATTGGCGTTCAAGTCGCACGCGGCACACGCCGTGTTCAATCACCTGGCAACGGCATGTCACCTGGTAATGGAACAAAGCAGCCCCCCAACCAGACGTCGATCCACCCAGGAATCAAGCTGTTTATGGAAGGGCACTTTGCGGCTGGCCGGTTATGCCAGCACTGTGGCCGTGTCCTCACTCCCCTCGACCACCACCACCGCATGCAAGTTCAAGAGCCGACCCGGCGGGCAGCAACCTGTGTGCTGTGCTGAAAATCATCGGGACGGAAACGGGTATTGTGGAAACGTGATTGTTGGATTTCAGCAGTGCGAATTGAATGCATCCCCGGACTGGCCGAATTTTGAACCGGCAACTGACGCCGGGCGGGGTCCAATTACCGACTCGACCTCTGACGCTTGCCGGTCGGGTTGATCTCAACCTGGACATTCCGACGCAGAAAATCGGCGGCAATTCTGAATTGTCGCCGGTTCGCTCCATTTTTATAATCAAATCATCGACTGTGCATCCGTTGATATTCGGTTGCCGGCGTGTGTTGATCCTCGGTTTAGAAAGTTGCCCGGATGCGTGGTTGTTCGAGCCTGTGGCTGCTACCGGTCCTGTTTCTTTCTTTGTTGCGGACGGCAGTGGCCGCCGACGCTCCAACCCCAGAACAACTCGAGTTTTTCGAGACTCGGATCCGCCCGCTGTTGGCCGATCATTGCTTTGAATGTCATGGCGAGGACCGGGCCAAGGGCAACCTCAAGCTGAACACGGCCGAGGCTTTTCGCCGGGGTGGTGATTCCGGTCCCCTGTTCGAGATGGGCAAGGCCGCCGAAAGTCTGTTGATCGAGGCGGTGGAATATCGCAGCGATCTGAAGATGCCCCCCCAGAAGAAACTGGCCGATTCGCAAATCGCCGACTTGAAGCGCTGGGTCGAATTCGGTGCCCCGTGGCCCGCAGACTCGGCCGAATCAAAGTCCGAATCGAATTCGTTTACCATCACTCCGGAACAACGGGCCTTCTGGTCATTTCAGCCAGTACGACCGCAGTCTCCCCCCGCCGTCAAGAACGAAGCCTGGCCCGCTACGGCGATTGACCGCTTTATTCTGGCCCGCCTGGAGAGCGCGGGGCTGACCGTTTCCCCCGCCGCCGATCGTCGCACACTGCTGCGACGGGTCACGTTTGATCTGACCGGGTTGCCTCCCACGCCGGCCGAGGTCGATGAATTCGTCAACGACACTCGCCCCGACGCCTGGGAACGCGTCGTCGAACGTCTGTTGAATTCACCCCACTATGGCGAGCGCTGGGCGCGATACTGGCTGGACGTGGCCCGCTACGCCGAGGACCAGGCGCATACCTTTCAGGCCCGGCAGTACCCGAACGGGTATCTCTATCGCGACTGGGTGGTGCAATCGATCAACAACGATCTGCCGTACGATCAGTTCGTGATGCAGCAGATTGCGGGCGACCTGCTCGACGGTCCGGCGGACCAGAAATACGGCCGAGACACCGCCGTGGGCTACTTTGCCTTGGGCCCGGTGTATTACGCCGATGCC
The DNA here is from genome assembly GCA_018242565.1 of Planctomycetota bacterium. Classification (GTDB taxonomy): domain Bacteria; phylum Planctomycetota; class Planctomycetia; order Planctomycetales; family Planctomycetaceae; genus JACQFH01. Next base: position 3,729 of record JAFEBR010000192.1, read on the forward strand.
GGCTGTGCACTGAAAGCCTCGCTCGACGAATTGGACGATCGGGTGGACACGCTGGCCCGCGGACTGCTCGGCCTGACACTGGCGTGTGCGCGATGTCACGACCACAAGTTCGATCCGATTTCGCAGCACGATTATTACGCGCTGGCTGGCATTTTCCGGAGCACAGCCTATCGGGAAACGCCCCTGGTTCCCACGGATGTCGTGGCCAAATATGAGGCCGGCCAGACGGCAATTCGCGAGTGCGAACAGACGCTCGGGAAATTCCGTGAAAAAGAGGCGGTCCGCTTAAGTGAAGTCACGGCACGACAGGCCTCTCGTTATCTCACCGGAGTGTGGCGACTGGCCCATCCCCCGGCAGGCAGCGAACGATTGAAATTGGCGCAGGTCGCCAAAGACGAGCAGGTCCCCGAATTTGTCCTGGAACGCTGGCAGAAGTTTCTGTCCCCCGAAAATCGGGAAAAACTGCCGCAGCTCGCGGCGTGGTTTCGGCTGGCGGATCAGGCGGCCGACCTGACCGTGGCCACGGACGGGCGGGGTGTCCCCGGGGCCGTCGTGTCTGCCGCCCTGGAGTTTGAAAACGCAGTCGCGGCGGCCCTGGACGAACGTCGGGCACTCGAAACCCGGCATGCCGCTGCGGTCGCCGCCGCCCCCGACGCCGAAAAAAACAAGGTTCAAAAACCAGCCCTCGGCCAGCCCCACGCCGAACTCTTGAACACACTCCTGGGCAGCAACGGACCGTGTCAGATCCCGGCTGACCGGGTGGATGGGCTGCTCACGGGACCAGAAAAAGAGGAACAGATCCGCCTCGCCGCGGCGGTCGAGCAGGCCAAGAAGACTGCCCCACCCAAATATGCCTTTGCCCACTCGTTGACCGAAGGGCAGTCGGGCAACATGAGACTGCATTTGCGCGGCAACCCCAACCGGACCGGTGCCGAAGTCCCGCGGCGATTTCTCGAAATCTTGTGCCCCGACACACCAGTGACTTTTTCCCAGGGAAGCGGTCGTCTGGAACTGGCTCGCGCGATCGCCAGCCCCAGCAATCCGTTGACACCGCGGGTGATTGTGAATCGACTCTGGCAGCAGCATTTCGGCCGGGGCATTGTGGCCACTCCCAGCAATTTTGGAACCCTTGGCGAACGTCCCACGCATCCGGAACTGCTCGACTATCTCGCCCAGCGACTGATCGCCAGCGGTTGGTCGCTACGCACGATTCACCGGGAAATCGTGCTGTCGGCCACGTACCGGCAAGCGAGTGCCGATATCGCAGCCAATTCGAACGTCGATCCCGATAACAAATTGCTCTGGAGGATGAACCGCCGTCGGCTCGACGTCGAGGCCTGGCGGGATGCCGTGTTGATGGCCGCGGGCAACCTCAACCCGACGGTCGGCGGGCCGCCGGGCAATCTGGCTGCGGGCGATTTTCAACGCCGTACGCTGTATGGCAAAATCAGCCGGCATAATCTCGACGGCATGTTGCGGCTGTTTGACTTTCCTGACCCGAATATCACCAGCGAACGGCGCACCGTGACGACGGTCCCGCTGCAGCAACTGTTTGTCTTGAACAGCGAATTCATGGTGCGCGAAGCACGCCTGCTGGCGGCCCGGGTCGCGCGTGTCAGCAACGATGAACGGATCCGAATCGAAGAAGCGTACCGGGTGCTGTTCGGGCGGGTTCCGCAAGACCATGAAACACAACTGGCTCTTGAATTTCTCACGGCCAGTGACGCCGCGGACGCGAACGCCCCGTCGGCACGCAAAAGTTCGCTCTCGCGCTGGGAACAACTCGCGCAGGTGCTCTTGGGAGCCAACGAATTTACCTTCATTGATTAGGCCGCGACGCCCGGCGGTTCTCGAAATCTTTTTGCATCTTTCTGAAGCGAACATAAATGAACTCAGCATCGACTCAAGCACACGACTTGGCCTCCAGCGCGATGTCCCGCCGCCATTGGCTGGGTCGCCTGGGGGGCGGCATCGGCTTCGTGGGACTGGCCTCGGCTCTGGCCGCGGAGATGCCTTTCACGACCGCGCGACTGCAGGCGGCGGAGGCCGCTGCCGGTCCGGCCGGTCCACTGGCCCCGAAGGCCTCGCATTTCGCGCCCCGGGCGAAACGCGTGATTCACCTGTTCATGAATGGCGGCCCGTCGCAAGTCGACACGTTTGATCCGAAACCGGCTCTCGAGAAATACGCTGGCCAGGCGCCGCCAGCCGAACTGGTCAATACCATGCGGCGAACCAAGGGGACGCTGATGCCGTCTCCGTTCAAGTTTGCCAAACAGGGGCAATCGGGCATCGAAGTCAGCGAATTGTTTCCCCACTTGAGCCGCTGCATTGATGACCTGTGCATCATCCGCTCGATGCACACGAATCTGCCGAACCACGAACCCTCGTTCCTGATGATGAATTCCGGCGAGACGCAACCAACGCGTCCGAGCATGGGTTCGTGGCTGACGTACGGCCTGGGTTCAGAAAACCAGAATCTGCCCGGTTACGTGGTTCTGTGCCCGGGCCAGCCGACGGTCGGCCCACAGTTGTGGAGCAACAGTTTCCTCCCCGGAATCTTTCAGGGAGTGCATATCAACAACAACGAGCACGATCCCAAAAAGGTGATCAAGCACATTGCGAATCAGCATGTGACCGCGACAGATCAACGCCGGCAGCTTGATTTGCTGCGGAAGATCAACGAAACGCATCTGGCAGAGCGGGCACGCGATCCGCAGCTCGAGGGACGGATTCAGGCCATGGAAATGGCCTACCGCATGCAATCCGAAGCCCAGGAAGCATTCGACATCAGTCGCGAATCGGCCGAAACCCGCAGACTCTACGGTGACGGGGAATTCGCCCGCGGCTGTTTAATTGCCCGCCGCCTGGCCGAGCGAGGCGTTCGCATGACCCAGGTCTACTTTGGGGGTGGACAGCCCTGGGATGATCATGGCGACATCGCCAATCATCGCCAGCACGCGCTGAACAGCGATCAGGCGATTGCGGGACTCTTGACCGATTTGAAATCGCGCGGGTTGCTGGAAGACACTCTGGTCGTCTGGGGTGGCGAGTTCGGCCGAACCCCCACAGCCGAAGGCTCGAAAGGCCGCGATCACAACAATCTCGGTTTCAGCATGTGGCTGGCCGGTGGGGGTGTCCGTGGGGGCTACGTCCACGGCCTCACCGACGACATCGGCTTCACGGCGATCGACGGCAAGGTGCATGTGCATGATCTGCATGCCACGATTCTGCATCTGCTGGGGATCGACCACACGAAACTGACTTTCCGCTACAGTGGCCGCGACTTCCGCCTCACCGACGTGCATGGCGAAGTCGTACACCAACTGCTGGCCTGAGCAAGTTCGTTCGAATGAGCACAGCCACAACTTGACTGTGCCGGACTGCGTGCACGACAGGCCGTTGAATGCCCGCCCGTTGTTTTTAATAGGACTCGATCAGCTCTGGCGTAACATCCAGGGTGTCAGCAATCGTCTTGAGTGTGGAACCGCGTGGCCGTTCGACCTCGCCATTTTCCAACCGGGCGATTGTTTTGGAACTGAGGCCTGGGAACCCTGTCTGCGGAACCCCCTTCAGTAAGCGTAATCGCCGCAACGACGCACCGAACCCTTTGTCTTGCACACGTTGACTCTTCTTTACCCGTCGGCGGTAGTCGGCATCAGCCCCGTAAAGTACGAAATGGGCCGCGGCCTCGTAATCTCCAAAGCACACGGAATGGCCAAAATCGGCGAGTCGAAACCGTGAGAAATCGGGCTTCGTCGTTGCTGACGGTCGAAACATCGATAGCGGAACGGTGATGCTCTCGCAATTCCCTCGAACCAGCGTCAACAGGCGATATTGAGTGTTCACGACTCCGCCGATGAAAACATCGCGTGATTCCTCAGCCTCTCCGGCAAGAATCTCGACAAGTTGGTCGAAGGGCAACCACTGAAACTCCTTGGATTCGCCGACAATCGTTTTAAACAACGTTCGCAGGAATGGCAGAGCAGCCGGCGCGGGGGATTCAAGAGTGAGCAGGTTGCCCCAGGCCTGGCAAAACTTTACGGTATCCTGCGCCGGGTGCGTCATTCGCTGCAGCAGCGCGTCTGTCATCTGCGAACTGGTGGAAATCCACAGCGACTGCTTCGTGGCCGATTTCAAGGCATCGGGAATGTCTGCCAC
>JAFEBR010000193.1 GCA_018242565.1 Planctomycetota bacterium
TCACTGACAGTCCCGAGCGCCGCCGCCCGTCGACATTGTTCGGGCGAAAGGCTGCCCGCAAACTGCTCGACGATTAAAGCTCCCACCGGAATAAAACGGTCCACCGCTGGTGTGGCTCTGCGAGACGGGGAATTCGAGTCGCGCGATTCCGGAGTCGGGGCCAGGTCCCCCCTGCCCCCCAACGGCCAGACCAGAATTCCTCGAGCGTGGTTCATTTCGACAACCGCTTCGAGTGCCGCGCGAATCTGAGGCGGTGAGTGCGATGTGTCACCAGAATAATGGTAAGGCTGACCGGTGGCTGTGACCGCGGCCGCCAGTTCCTCATGACACGCGGCAAAATTCGATCGCAGATCCGCCCGCGCGACCCCACTGACGGCCAGGACCGAGCATTTACGTCCCTGCTGCGAGAGAACGGTCAGGCGATCGCAATCCACAAATCGGCGGCCTTCGTTCGCGATCAAATAGGATGCTTCCGACAGATCAAGCGTTGCCAGCAGACGAATCATCAATTCGTTCAGACGGGTGTCCGTCTCGCGGGCCTGACTGAGTTGCCGCAGTTGATCACGTCGCCACAGGTCACCACACAACTCGGCAATCGAATTGAGCACTTCCAGCATCAACGACGCATCGTCAACAGGCTCGGACTCGCGCCAAACCTCAAGCAGCGCTCGATAGCCAATTTCCGATTCGATCGGACACAGCCAACAGGTTTCCTGTCCAGTTTTAATCCCGGAGACAGGCGGGGACGTGGACTGAGCGGTCGACAACGTGAGGATCTGAGCTTTTCCCGCGACGATTGTTTCAGCTACCAATTGCCGTCGGGAATCCACTTCAATCGGGCGCGCGGCGTCGGTCTGGGATTCGCGGACATGACTGGCGGCGACCTCGAGTTGCCCGGTGAGATCTTGTTGCCAGAAGCGAGCCCCCTGAACCGGCAGATGGTGCAGCAGGCACTTCAGGACGCGACTCGAATAGTCGGCTGCCAAAGGAACAGTCTTGGCAATCTGGGCAATTTCATGAAGCAACCGCTCGACTTCGGCCCAGAATTCAGGAGAAGGCCCCCCGGACAACGGTGGAGCGCGACGAGGCAGCTCGGCGGCGGTCATTCCGTGTTCCGTAATGGGCATGAGCAGCGTCCTGGGTTTTCGAGCGCGCAACGGGTTTAGCTTACAACACCCCCATCGGCCGATCCAACAGGTGGCGTTGGGGTCCTGCCGCCAGAAATTGAGAAAATGTCTGTCTCGAACGCATTTTTTTCCCAGAGACCCTAACCCGGAGAAAGTTGGACTGTAGCGGATCTGCCGATGTTACCAAATCTTCCGAATGTATCGAATATGATTAGGGAATCGATTCCATCAGTGCCGATGATTGTGAGGTGTCGAGTCAGGGAATTTACTCATTTTCAAACAGACTTTTGCCGCGGGGCCGGAAATGCCAAATTTTGCGTCGTCGAGTCAGCAAAATCAGCAGCAGCTGCAGCAGCCAGTTCGTGGTGCCACCCGATCGCTCTTTCTCAGGGTGCTGTCGCCGCGTTTGAGCAAAATTCTGCTCGCATTGGTCAGTGCCGTCAGTCCGATTCTGGGGGGTTGCTCCACAGCGAATAAGGCCCCTCTGCTGGGTGGACATGCCGACAGCACCTACGAGACCGAAGCCGACGATCGGCCGGAGGTCTCAGCGTTTGATGTCGATGGTGACGACCGCCCCCTGGCCACTTGCGACAGTCCTCACACGATCCGGGACGAATTGGAGAATGAGATACCCAAAGAGTACCGGCCCATCGGGCTCCGCGAAGCGATCGATTACGCGCTGCATCATTCGCGCGTGATGCGTGATCTGGGGGGATCGGTGCTGCTGGCTCCCGAACGCATGCAGACGAAATACACGGCAGCACTCGTGAATGCCGACCCCCGGATTGGCGTGGAAGCCGCCCTGAGTGATTTTGACCCGCGGTTTACCGCCAGTGGCGATTTTGAAAATAACCATCGCCTGTTGAATAACGTGTTCTACGGTGGTGGTACCCGTAACTTCTCTCAGAATCTCAACGTGTTTCAGGCCCAGGTGTCGAAACAGGCCGCCACCGGTACCCAGTACTTCCTGCGGAACTTCACCGACTACAACAACAACAATGCCCCCGGTAACCAGTTTCCCGGTGCCTGGAACTCGAACATCGAAGCCCAAGTTCGGCAACCTTTGTTGCAGGGTGCGGGCACCGATTTCAACCGTATCGCCGGGCCCACATCGGGCGTCGGTAACCTGCGCGGTGTCCTGATTGCCCGAGTGAATACGAAAATCGGTCAGGCTGATTTCGAACTGGGGTTGCGAGACTTCATCAGCAATATTGTGAACTCATACTGGGACCTGTACTTCGCGTACCGCGATCTCGATGCCAAGGTGCGTGCCCGGGATAACGCCCTGGAAATGTGGCAGAAACTCGAAGCCAACGAAGCGGGATCGACCCAGGCCATGGCGGCTCAGGAGCAATACCTGCGGTTTGAAGAAGATGTGCAAAACTCACTGACGGGCAAACAGTTCTTCGGCACCCGCACGAATAACGGAACACAAGGGGGCACCTTCCAATTGCCCAGCGGCGTGCATGTCGCCGAGCGCCGTCTGCGGTTGCTGATCGGCATGCCGATTACCGAACGCGGCGTGCTTCTGCGGCCCGCCGACGAACCGAAAATCGCCCGGTTCGAATACGATTGGGACACGATTGTCTGTGAGGCGATCGACCGCCGTCCGGAGCTTAAACGACAGCGACTTCGGATCCGACGTCGTGAAATGGAGTTGTTGGCCACCCGCAATTTCTTGAAACCGCGACTGGACGCGACAGGCCTGTACCGACTGCGTGGCTTCGGTGAAACCCTGGCGGGAGGCCCTGTAGGCGACCAGGGAGTCAGTGCCTGGGGTAATTTGCTGGGTGCCGACTACCAGGAATGGCAACTCGGGTTTGAATTCTCGATCGCAATCGGACAACGCCAGGCCCATGTCGCCGTACATGCGGCTGAACTGGCCTTGGCGTCAGACCGAGCCTTGCTGGAAGAACAGGAACGCCAGGTAGTCCATGACCTGACGAATGCTGTGGCCGAATTGGATCGGGCCTACACTTTGTGCCAGACCACGTTGACCCGGTTCCGCACGAGTAAGAACCTGGTGGTAAGCCTGGAAGCCAAGGAGGACTGGAATCCGAACTTTGAACGACTGATCGATGGTCAGCGGCGAGCCGTCGACGCGGAACGCAGCTTCTACCAGTCACAAATTGAGTACGAAGTCGCGCTGAAAAACGTGAGCTACGAAAAGAACTCACTGATGGAAGATTATGGGTTTGAGGTTCTCGATTTTGACAAGGGACATGCGACCACGAGCTTCCGCTCACGGCAAGTCAGCCCGGCCTTGAAATCGAGTCCGACGACGGGCGCGCCCGCAACGGCGGTGCCGAAACCCGAACCGGCCCCCGCTGTCGAGGAACCAGCTCCCGGTCAGCCGTGATCGTGTCGGGCTTTTTGTAACGCGACGTCTTCCCGATTCGGGGGACTTTACTGCGGACGGGGTGCTCGGCCAGCCCCCGCCCGCTGTTTCGCTTTGGCAGGTCAGCGCGCGCAAACACTCTGCCGCACCAGCATCGACAGAGCTTTTCGATGACCAGGGGTTAGGTCAGTCCTGCCAGCAATCGGCGAGCCCAGCCTTGGTTGATGAAGCGTCCCGTAAGGTCGGCAATTGCCGCTCTGATCGTGCCGATTTGCCTTGGTGATGGTTGCCAACCAAAACCACACCAATCCATTATGGATGTGCAGATCCACAGATCTTCTGTCGGTCTGCTGTCAACCAGGCATGACGATCGTTTTCCTGGAAATCTCAATGGCGTCATTCGACAAGACGTTTGAGCATTGACGGCTGAAATCCGTTTCGGACTGCATCGGCCCTGGTTTTGGGTGAGCCCCGATCGCATTGCTCATCGTGCGGGTGATCCCATCAACGCGCCGCACCAGGCCCGCTCTCGCCAGTCGATCGGAGCGAGATCCCAAGTGTCGGACAATTGGCCACCCACTTCCTTGGGGACGTTTTTCATCGAAACTCGATCAGGACTGGATGCGCTGGGTACAATGCCGATTTAACCGGAATTTCCCGATTTCCCAGAGAATTTGTTGACATCGGACAGCCGGACGGCTGATAATCCAAGCAATCTGGGCAATCGAGGCGAATTGTCGCGGCGGCCAGTTCTGAAAGAGGTCACTCGATGAAGCTGCATCAATGGTTCTCCCGGCTCCTTTCCTCGACATTGCCGGTGGGTCACAAGCCTAAGAAGACCGAAGAAGCTCGACCGATTCGTGAACGGTTCGAAGCCCACCCCGGTTTAATGCGGCTGGAATCACGGCGAGTGCTGAACGCTGCCGCTCCGGTGGCGCCTCCTCCCGCCCACACCGCCCCCGCCGCCGTGCCAGCGGCATCGGCTGCCTCGCAGGCCCAGACCACCACGATTCTCACTGTCGATGTCAATCAGGCAGCCCACCAGAAATCCGATACCATCGTGATTTCACGGGTGGGGGGTAACGTCGACGTGTCTGTCAACGGGGCCAAAGTGGCGTCGCAGGCGCTCAAGTCGATCGACCAGTTGAAGGTGATTGGGACCGGCAGCCGAGATACGGTCGTCATCGATCTGGCCGGCGGAAACCCATTACCAACTCTCGGGATCGTTCTGACCGGGTTTCAGGGCGAAGGGCAGCAGGGGAGCCAGCTCATTCTGCGCGGCGGGTCGGCCGCCGAGGTTAGCCTGGTCGAAAGCTCGGGCCATTCTGGATTTCTGACCGTTGATGGCTCGGAAATTCAATTCAGTGGCTTTCAGTCGATACAGGACGCCCTGACAACGAACAACCTGTTTGTAGCGCCCACCGGATCAGGACACTCTCTGACTCTGGGTGCCGGGCTAAGCGACGGGTACGGTCAGATCCAGATTTCGAGCGGCCTGCAATTTGATTTTCTGTCCCCCACGCAGGCGTTGACGATTGATGTCGCCGGGGGTGACAACCAGTTCAGCGACACCATTCTGGTGGGCAATTTCCAGGACTGGACCAGCGCCGCCCTGTCGTTCCAGGGATCAGTGAATGATCGGGTGGACATCAACGGTCAGTTGGGGTTGGAACAGGGCAGCCTGTTTGTCAGCGCGGGCACAATCGACGTTTCGGGGTCGATCACCGGGACAAATAATCACATCGAAATTCAAGGATCGCATTCGGTGACTTTCGAATCGTCAGCCGTGGTTCGGTCGTCAGGCGGGACGGTGGTGGTTGACGCGGGAGAGCACGGAACCTTGCTGGACTTTGGCGTCATCGACGTTTCCAACACGTCGGTCGGAGGCGCCGGCGGAACCGTCCTGTTGCTGGGCCAGAATATCGGAATCGCCGGGGCCGCCCGAATCGACGCTTCCGGCACGAATGGGGGCGGGACCGTGCTCGTGGGGGGTGATCAGCACGGCGCGAATCCATTGGTCCGTGAAGCCGACCGGACCTACTTCGGTGCCAACGCTTCAATTCACGCCGATGCGCTGTGGCAGGGCGACGGTGGCAAGGTCGTCTTATGGTCAAACGAAGCGACCTGGTTTGAGGGCCAGATTTCCGCCCAGGGCGGAGCGCTGGCGGGCAATGGCGGTGCCGTTGAAGTGTCGTCGCTGGGCGTGCTCAACGTCTCGGGATTAGTCAACACGTTGGCCGCACACGGACATGCCGGCGTGCTGCTGCTCGACCCGAAAAATGTGATCATTAACGACTCGGGCAGCGCGGACCTCACGGATGTCGACTCGTTTGCGACAGCCAGTTCCGCAACTTCCCAAATCAAGGCCAGCGTGATCAATACGTCGACGACAGATGTCGTGATTCAGGCGAATACCGACATCACTGTCAATTCGACAATCAATATTTCTAAAAACGGCGTCTCGCTGACGATGCAGGCAGGGCGCAGCATTCTCATTAACAGCGATATCAGCACAAATGACGGGGCCATTACTCTCGTCGCGAATGAGACCGTGGCCAATGGGGTACAAAAAGCCGATCGAGATGGCGGTGCTGCGGTCATCACCATGGCGGCCGGGACAACGATCGACTCGGGCAAAGCGGCAATCACGATTACCATCAGCACCGGAGCCGGTCTCAACGATTCAAGCAGTGGCGATATCACACTGGCGAATGTTACGCAAACGGGTGCCGGAAAGTTAACGGTTTCCAACAACGGCCCTACTGACGGCGGCGTCATTCTGACGGGAAATATCTCAGTTGCCGGGGATATTACTTTCAACGACGCCGTCACATTGGGGGACAATGTCGTGCTGACCAGCACGGGAAGCGGGGACATCTCCCTCGCGAGCACCATCAATGGCACCTTCGACCTGACGATCAACACAGCCGGTATCACCACATTCGGCGGTGCCGTCGGGGCCGCCGCCGCAGTGAACAGCATCACCACCGACGCCAGCGGCACGACTGAACTCAACGGCGGTTCCATCAAGACAACCGGTGCCCAGACCTTCAACGATGTCGTCACCTTGGGGGCCACAACCACACTCACCGGCAACGGCAACATCGCATTCGGCAAGACTCTCGACAGCCAGACGGCAACGCCGCAAGACTTGAACATCTCGGCCGGTTCGGGCGACGTCACGTTCACCGGTCAGGTGGGCACAACCCATGCGCTGGGAGCATTACTCGTCACCAGTTCCCAGAACGTCCTGGCTTCAGCCAGTGTCACGGCGCAGGCTGTCAGGGTGACGGCCACGAAGGACGTCACCCTGACGGGCAAAGTCACAACCACCTCGGGAGCCGCTGGCACCGGTCCCGTTACCATCCTGGCGGACTCCGACTCCGACGGCACTGGTACCGTCTCGGAAGCCGGCGGTATTGACACCAGCGCCACCAGCAGTGCCATCCACCTGCAGGCCGCCCAGTTCAGCCTGACCGGCACCATCAAAAGCGGGACCGCGACCACGACGCTCGAAGCATCCGACAATGAAACAATTGGACTGGGAACGGGCGCTGGAGATATCCAGTTCTCGAATACAATCCTGGCGTTGATCAACTCCGGCGCCCTCGTCATCGGGGGAGCCCAGACCGGGACCATCACCGCTCAGGCCGTCTCAACCGCTGCCCAGCAGGGCCCCATCTCCCTGGTCGCTGGTGCCACGGGTGCCAATGTCGTCTTCAGTGGTGGTTCGTCCTTCACGGCCCTGGAAGTCACCGCCAAAAATCAGATCCAGTTCAATACCACCGACGATCCCGCCGTCCAGACCACCGGTGCTCAGACCTATCACTCCCCGGTCCAATTGCTCAAAAACACCACGCTGACCAGCACGGGCAGTGGTAACA
>JAFEBR010000194.1 GCA_018242565.1 Planctomycetota bacterium
ACGCATGGACGATATTCACAAACCTCACTCCGCGCTCTACGAGTCGTCGCGCCAGCAGGCAATTCCGCGAAAACGCTTCGAACTGTCCTTTGCCACCACGCGATTTGACCTCGGGCTCTGAGCGTCCCAGTCCGTACGCCTGTTGAGTCGGGAACGATTCCTGAGACAAGTCGATCAACTCCGGCGCGGCGGACTGCATGCGATACGCCAGTTCATAGGACGCAATGCGCGTGGCGATTTCCGGATCGCCGACATTGGTCAGGTGACGGCGGTTCAGTTGGACTAACCCGGCAATGGACTCGCGCTGCAAGTCGGCGGAAACACCCTCGGGATTGTTGAGATTCAGGACAGGCTCCCCCTGATTCCGAAACAGGACGCCCTGATAGGTGGTCGGCAAAAAACCGCTCGACCAGTTCGACGTGCCACCACTCGTGCCACGGCCGGCCGTCAAAACGACAAAACCTGGCAAGTCCTGAGACTCTGACCCCAAACCGTAATTGAGCCAGGAGCCAATACTGGGGCGGCCGAACATTTGAGATCCCGTATTCAGCAGCAGTTGCCCCGGGTGGTGATTGAACGCTTCCGTGTGCATCGATCGAATCAGGCACAGATCATCGGCGCATGTCGCCAGATGCGGAAGAAAGTCGGAAAGCTCCAGCCCACTTTCCCCATGGGGCGTGAACTTTCGCGGACAGCCCATTAAGCGAGCCGTCTCTTTCTGCAGAAACGCGAATCGCACGTTCTTCGTCATCGACTCGGGCAGTGCCTGGCCATCGAGTTCGTTGAGTTTCGGCTTGGGATCGAACAGGTCAATTTGACTCGGTGCACCTTCCAGGTAGATGTAGATACAGGCCCGGGCGCGGGGAGCGAAATGAGCCCAGCGCGGAGCCAATGGATTCACCGGCTCATTCGCACTTCGATCGGCAGCCAGCAGGCCGTCTTCCCGCAACAGCGATGCGAGTGCCAGCAATCCCACGCCATTCGCGGAGTTTGCCAGGAATGAACGGCGAGCCAACAGAGTTCTTGCAGCGTTTGTCATGTTTCCCTCACCGGGATCCTGCTGAGACCACACGAGCGATCGTTGTTAAATCAAAAACCGCGGAGCGACAGCGATGCCAGTATTAAGCCAAATGGTTTCATCCGCGGCATCCCATCGTTTCGGGGCGAAGGCCAGTCTCCAGCAGTTACTCACGAGTGACCGTCTCGTCCAGATTCAGCAGCACTCGCGCTAAAGCAACCGCCGCAGCGCGATCCACAAGTTCGTTCTCTGCGATTCCAGGCTCACCCGCCAACTTCTTCGCCAATGCCAAATCGCTGGCAGCCAATCGGCGAAACTCCCCCATTAACTTAAGCAACTCGGCCGTCTCGATGGCATCCGGCGGGCGTCCGACACACAACTCAAAACCGCTGACCGCACATTTCTCGGCATCGCCGGCAGAGGCGGCAACCATTCTTCGGCCGAGTGCCTGAGCGCATTCCGTGACCACTGGGTCGTTCAGCAAAGTCAACGCCTGCAACGGCGTATTCGACCGGTCGCGTCGTGTGCAGGTCACATTGGACTCGGGCGCATCAAATGTCATCAGCATGGGATATGGACTGGTCCGCTGAAACCAGGTGTAAAGCCCCCGCCGGTAACGATCTGGTCCTGCGCTTTCCACCCAGGGGGCGCTTCCGGCATA
>JAFEBR010000195.1 GCA_018242565.1 Planctomycetota bacterium
AAATGCTCGCCAGTACGGTCGAAGTCGTTTGCCCATTTCACAATTGTAACTTGGCGGACGGATGGCGGGAAAGCGATTCCACGCAGCGTTGAACATTAAGTGTGGGTTACTGCGAAATGATCGCATGCAGCTTCAGCGACTCTCCTGCGGTCTATTTTCCACTCTCTCCTCTCACGTGCGGCTGAGGTTCTCGACGCGCCAAGCCCGGCCTGCCGGGCAGAGGAAGACAGAGCCTTCCGTTCGGCCGCCGATGGCCTGATCGAGTCGCTTGCCAAGTCTCCGGCCGATGAGGATGCGTCGCACGAGACCCGACTTGCGGGCCGTTTTGTGTTCCTTCAGCGTAATCACCCGGTTCGCCCGATCCACGTCGCCGATCGTGGCTCGGCAGAGTTCCCCCGGTCGTGCGCCGCATTGCCGAAGGGCCGAATCGATCGGCCGAAACTCGGGCGAGGCCTTCGCCAACAGCGCTTCCGTCTCGGGTGCCGTGGGAACACGATCCCGACGGCCGACCTGTGGATTTCCCAGGTTGCGTCGCTGCCGTCAAAAATCAGATGACTTGAGGTTGGCTTCCGGCTAAAATGCGGAGAGGGAGATTTCGCCTTTATGAACGTCAGCATCAATTTTCCCGCCGACATCGAAACGACGCTGCTGCACCGCGCCACAGCCGCCGGCAAAGACGTGGCAACGCTGGTGCAGGAACTAGTCGCCGAACGGCTAGCCGAGGACAGCGCTCCTCCCGCCAAGGCCGGTTCCCACGCCGAGTTCATGGCCAAGCTGCAACGGTTCATCGAAATTCATCCGACGTCAAACGGTTCGCTGGACGATAGCCGAGAGTCAATCTACGCCGGAAGGGGTGAATGAGGATTCTCCTCGACACGAATGTCGTCCTGCGTCTCGGCGACAAAGACCACGCCACGCACGCCGAGGCGCTCGCGGCCATCGACTGGCTGGATGTGAACGGCCATGAGTGCGTCATCGTTCCGCAGGTGCTCTATGAATATTGGGTCGTCGCCACGCGCCCCCGCGAGAAGAACGGGCTGGGAATGACTGTGGCCGAGGCGGACGCGGCGGTATCGCAAAGCATGGCGGTCTTTCGCCTACTGCTCGACGAACGCGGCATTTTCTCTCACTGGCGTGATCTGGTCGCTGGCAACGACGTGAAGGGTAAAAACGCTCATGATGCACGCCTTGTCGCCGCCATGCAGCATCATGGGCTGACCCACTTGCTCAGCTTTAATAAGCCAGATTTCGTCCGTTTCACTGCCATTGCCACCTTCACGCCAGCCGACGTGCTCGATGGACGGATTCCTTCGTATGCGCAGAGGTCCGTGTAAAAGGAAGGAGTAACGGGTGACACCCACCAGATAACCGAAAAATCGGCTTGGCCGAGAGCGAGGAGGCCAGGCCCATCCGCCCGCGCCGACGGGGCACGAACGAGGCCACCAAACTGTTCGTGTGGCCCAGCCAGCGTCGGGCGTATTCGACCCCCTTTTCGCGACAAATCTTCGTCCCGCACGCGTGGCGCTTCAGACGCCGTGTCGTAGGGAAAGCTCTGTCTGCCGCCATCGGCCCTTGTTGCGTTTCAAGGGATCCGGGCCCATCGGCCGGCGTGCGGATTGAACGCCTGCGAAACGCGCATCGCCGACGGTCAGATCGTGCATAGCCGATATTCGTTGGACCACCAGACTTCGTGCCGGTCGGTGCTCATTCTGCGGCTGGTGGGACGTGACGTGACGGCGAGGTCTGACGGGGATCTTGGCAGAGTCGCGGGGCGGATTCATCCTCTGTTGGGGAGGCACGCGGAAACCGCCGGGATAAACCCGGGCGGCTCGCTGGCGGTTGGTGTTGGGACGGCGATGAGACGTGCGATGACACGCGCGGGGGCGCGTGCCGTAAGAAGCAGTGGAAGTGCGCGGTGGCTGGCTGGGGGGAATGTGACTTGAGCGAGCTGCCGGGTTTATCCCGGCAGTATCAGCGTGGAGTGGTGATATCGGTCAGAGAAGCAGAAGCAACTGCCGG
>JAFEBR010000196.1 GCA_018242565.1 Planctomycetota bacterium
CGGAACCGGCCTTCGAGAATCAACTTTTCCAGATTCTGGTGCGTCGCGGCGATCAGCCGGACATCGACCTGCACGGTGCGCGACGAGCCCACGGGTTCAAATTCCCGTTCCTGCAGCACACGCAGAAGTTTGATCTGTGTGTCGAGCGAAATGTCTCCGATTTCATCGAGGAACAGGGTGCCGCCATGGGCCAGTTCGAATCGTCCCACTTTGTCGCGATGGGCGCCGGTGAACGCCCCTTTGACGTGCCCGAACAGTTCACTTTCCAGCAACCCGGCCGACAAGGCGCCGCAATGCACGCTCACCAGCGGCCCCCCCCGGCGGGGGCTGTTTTCGTGCAGCGCCGCCGCCAGCAGTTCTTTGCCCGTCCCGCTTTCGCCGCGGATCAATACCGAAGACTGGCTCCCAGAGACTTTGCGCACCGTTTCCAGCACGTCGACGATGGCCGCGCTGCTGCCCTTAATGGAATCACGGCGGAAGGCCACGGCGTTTTCCGAGGGGGGGGCTGTGCTCGGAATGGCGACCTGTTGGCGGGACGTAATTTCCGCCTGCAGCATCGAGATCAGTCGTTGTTGTTCCGAGATCTTTTCGACTTTGTTCTGCAGTTCTTCATTCAACCTCGCGGCCACCTGGTGGACTCGGGCGGATTGCAGGGCCACGCCTGTGATCTGGCCCAGTGTCGTCAGCAGTGCCAGGTCTTCGGCTGTGTAACGCGCGCCGTTGTGCTTGGTCCCTAAAAAGAGGACCCCCGCCACCTGGCCATCCACTTCCAGGGCGTGCACGAGTTCGACATCCAGTTCCTGCAGCAACTGGTGAGAACGGGGCAACTCGGCGTTGGAGTCGAATCGTTGCACGTTGCCATCGGACTGAATCAGTTCGAGCAACTGTTCATCCGAAGGGATTTCCAGCGGTGAATGCGGCATGTCCCCCGAGGCGATCAGCCGGAACTTTCCCGCGGTCGCGTCGCGCAGATACAGCGCCGCATGCTCGACCCCCAGAAGTTCGCGACACGAAGCGACCATCCGCAATGCCAGTTCCTTGGGATCTCCCATCGCATCGGCGGCCCGGTTCATGCGTTGCAGGGCCCGGTCGAGTTGAAACTTCTCCCGGAAGAATCGGCGGTCGATGAACTGCTGCACGCGGTCACGCGACCAGTTAAGCAGCAGCACCGCCACCACGACCAGCACCACCACGACCAGGGCGTGCCGGGCTACTTGATTTCGTTGGTACACGGCGGCCAGTGCAGTGCCGGCGATCGCGAAGCTGAATCCAATGGTGACGGCCAGATTCAGGATGTAGTACACCATGCCGCGTGACAGAATCTCGTCCACGAGCATCAGCTTGTGACGGACGATACCGATGGCGTAGGCCAGCATGAACGAAAAGCTGGCCAGAAACATCGGCAGGCTCGTGGCCCCCAGTGCGAATTTCTCTTTTTCGAAATAGGCCAGCGAGAGGGCATACCCCACGGGGGCGATGGCGACCGCCGCGGCCCCCAGAATCCAGCGGACTTGATTCTGCAGCAGCGTGTTCCGTGTCGTCAGAAAGCTGGAAACCACTGCGACCACCGTGGCCACGAAATAAATCGCCGCGATCCCCAGATAAACGAAGATGCCTTCGTTCAGCAAATCAAGGATATGTTCCTGGTAGCCGGCGACCCGCCCCTGGTCCGTCATCCAGTTTGAATGGATCGCGAGCGAAGTCAGCATGATCATCGAAACGACCGGGACGCCATAAATGGCCCACCAGGTCTGTTGCGGATAGCGAACCAGGAATTGTTTTGGTTCCGGATACACCAGGAAGAAGTGCAGAGTGACCACGGGAATCAGCATCGCACACAACATGAACGGAATCGTGAAGGCCAGGCTGCCCGCGAACATCCACCAGTGGTACCCCCCGACGAAACCGCCGATCGTCACGAGGCACATCGCGAAGAACACTCGCGTCTGCTGGTCAAACGGGCGGGCCCAGAAGGCCAGCGCCCCGACCGACAGAATCCCAAATTCCAACAGAAACCACACCAGCGTCAGGGTGATGTCGGGCCAGGGAACCGTCCGCAGGGGCAGCCACGACTTCAGTTCTTCACCATTCCTCAGGTATTTCACCTCGACGAACACGTCATCCCCCTTGGCGAACACCGGCGGGAGCAGTTTCTCCTGGTCGCGGATGACCTTTTCGTCGGGAATCTTGTTGCCGAAGGGTTGGGCGCTGCGCAGGTCCAGCAGTCGATTCGCAAAGTGGGCAAAGGTGTGGGCGGGTTCCCGGCCGATTTCCAGCAAATGATCGCCTGGCAGGGGAGTGTCTCCCAGATCCCGTTTTCGGAGTTGCAGATCTTCTGCTGCCTCCGGAGTGATCTGCCGGATTTCCAGCCCGTGAACCTCAGTGTCACTGGCTGGCGGCGCATTGTTGACCAGCAGGCACCGCAGTCCCAGGTCGGGAGACGTGGCCACGAATCCTAAGACGGCCAGGCAGTATAAGACGACCGCCACACCGACCGATGTCAGGATCCAGCGAATGGGGTCGATGCGTTTGTCCAACGGCATGATTTCGAATCCAGGTTGGCGCCGAAGCCTGCCAGCCACCCCCTCTTCAGCGCCGAGGTCCCCCTTCGTTACTCGTTTCGGCGCCGAAACAGGGTGTGGATCTCGGCGCCGAAGGCTGTTATCGATTGTTGACTGGAG
>JAFEBR010000197.1 GCA_018242565.1 Planctomycetota bacterium
ACACAGATTTTTTGATGCTGGGGTGTGTGGGGAAGGTGATCGGGGAACCTGTGGTGCGGCCATGGCAGGCACCCTGTTTTTGAGCTGTGAAAATCTTGAAAATCTGTGGACCTCTTCCGTCGGTCAACCGGACGATGGGAAATGCGCTCGCCGGGGATCGGTGAAACCCACTGGTTGGTCGCCGTTGGGGGTGTGTCTCGTGTGCCGCACCGTTCTCTACAGGGCCCTCTCCGCGCCGCCGAGTCGCTGCATCCAATGGTTTATCGAGCCACCGTTCCAGAAGCCGGCCGATGCCGGTATAAGGTGGGTGGCCTTTCCTGCCCGAAAACATTGTCCAAGAGTCTTATGATGAACGATCGATGGTCGACCTTGGTGATCAACCTGGCTACGCAATCGCCGATTTTGCTGACGTATCTGGTGGTCATCGTGATTGCCCTCGCAAAGCGGAAAAAGCATCCCCGGCCATCATTTCTGCTGGTGCTTGCCGCCACGGTCTCAGTCGTCCTGGGGATTGGATATTCGGTTCTGAACGATGTGATTTTCGCCGAGTATCGGTCGGGAGGGATGGAGGTGAGCCGGTTGGGCTTGTTGTCAGCCGGTTTGAGATTGGTCTCAAGCCTGATTCGAATCGTCGCTGTGGCGCTCTGGGTTGCTGCGGTTTACGTAGGCCGGCAACCAACGCCCGCGGAACCGCCGGACGAGAATTGATCCCCGAAGTTGAGTGGACGGCAGTGTAATGCGGCCCCCCCAAGTCATGGCGATTGCTCAATGAGCCCCGGTGGGTGAAACTCGGGAGTCGCACGAATCGCCTGCCAATTCACTTCGCAGACGTCATTCAACGGGCCGGGCCCGGCACAATGCTTTTGCACTGAATCCCCCATGAATTCCGACCTTGGTCCGCGCGCTGAATCGGATATACTGCCAGAGTCGCAGTATGCCCAAATTCCTTTCCGTTTCGCTAACCGGGAGAAATTCACATGGTCGCAAATTATCAACTGGTGACACGTATGGCCCGGTGTGTCGGTGGCATGCTCGTCATGGCGCTGATTTTATTGGGTTTGACCAGTGCCGGCGTCGCTGACGGGAAAACGCCGCGAGTCTATGCCGAGTCGTCGGACAACACTGGGTTGATCGCCGCTCCTCTCGTGTATCGAGATGCGATCTTAATTGTCGTGACAGACGATGGCGTCGCCGCCATTGAATTTCGTGATAAGGATGCAAAACTCGTCAATAAAAGTGCCAAATATCGGTTCCGCTACCTAAAAGATGCCAGGTCTGAGGAGGTTGCTGGAGCAGGGATCGTACATGACAGCGGAAACGATATTGAAGAATGCACGATCAAAGCCGGACCAATTCGCGTCGGCTGGTCAGGACGCAGCGCCGATCGCGGGTGCATCTATTACCAGCCGGAAGAAATGCAGATATGCATCGCTGAAGCCAGTCGATTCGAGGACTCAGCCGCGCATCCCGTCCCGGGCGAAAGCCAACTAATTCAGAAACTGGATTTGAAGCGGTTTTTGAAGAAGCAAAAGTGACGAATGTCGCTGGCTGTCCGCCGGCTGCAATCTTCTCCTGGACGTAATGACTGGGATACAAGCTGCGTCTTTGCGCGTCGGCAGAACTCATATTTCGCGGTTCCGTCGCTGAGGCTAAAATCCCGGCATGGACACGATAATGAGGTTGCTGGCGCGATCCTGGGCCATCGCCGTGCCGGTGGGTTTGGCGCTTTACATCGACAGCTATGGGCCCTGGCATTACGCGCGAAGTTACTGGGGCGTATGCTCGCCGGCAGTTCGAATGACACATTGGCCGTTCATACCTCTCGCGGTCACGCTCAAACATTTGCCACCGTGCATCCGCGAACCCTACGAGGGGTATTGCCTCTCGTGGGTTCGCTTGGGGATAAGTCATTTCGGAAACGACCTGGAGCGGTATTGACGGCGTGACACGGGAATCCACATCTATGGTCCCACGTTTCTGCTGATCGGCGTTCTCGCTGCTCGATGGCTGTTGTAAAATCGCGGTACAGGAGACGCGATGAACGGTCGGATTTTTGGGTGGATCTGGAATTCCGCGTCTGCCGCGAATTCGCCGGACTGGAGCAACGACGACATCGATGCCTGTGGTGCGACGGTTTCAATCCGGCTGACTACACTCTAGACGGTCCGTCACCGCAGATCACGGGAACCTGCTGGATCGGGCGTTCACCGGATGAATCGGAATGGGAATTCGCCCTCTTTCTTCCGAACTCGGTTCGCTCACGCGAGGAGATCGACTGGGCGAGGTTGCTTCCGCCGGAGAATGTCACACGTTGGCTGGCGTTCGATGAACAGCGGCAATACATCGAAATTGACCCGGCAGCGGCCGTGCCTGATCTCGAATAACGCGGGGCGCGCACAGTTTGGCCAGGGTATTTGACATTTACACGATTCCTGCCCGCGGAGGGACGATGGAAACTGAGCACTTCTATCTCGGCCTGGCTGAATGGCCCCATTCCGTGGGCGCGATGATTTGTTCCGGCTGCGCATCACAAATGGCATGTCCGTGTCTGCGTAGCGAGTGTACCGGGTTGCTGCATTTCGACCATGTGTGGGATCGCCCCAAAGGTGATCCGGCCCGCGAACTCCGCCCTATTTCAAAATGCGACAAGTGCGGTTGCGGTGCCGCTGATGTGGTTGGCATCGAACGCATCGACGAAGCAATGAAACGGATACGCACGGCGGTCGGGCTGCCGTGGATTGCGCAAGTATCGAGCGCGAATGCAGGGCAGAGGCGGGCGATCGGCCTCGCCCTGAAGATGTTGTCTGAGACGGCTCGGTCTGGCGGTGATATTCTGTCGCTCACCTATTCGGCGGTCCAATAATCGGCCAGGCCGGTGGTCGGAAGTCAGATCGCGTCTCCCCTTCCGTCCGCGGTTGCCCGGCGCGAAAAATCCGAGCATGCATGACCAGACGTGTCCTATGTGCGGTGCGGCCCGGCATTCAGGCAGACAATGCCGATCATGTGGGGAGGTCTTATCGCAATCGCCTCAGGTCGGCGTTCGTCGCTTCGACTGGCGAAATCTCACCGTGATGAATGTCATTGTGCTCGCCCCGATTCTCTTTATTCTCATGGCGATGGTTTCCATGGCATTGGTCATTTTCTGGCAGTCGATGCCCCGTTTTCGGTGAGCCGCCGGGTTGATCCCGGCAGTCTCCGCTTCGCACCCAAACACGGGACGAATTTGCGAATTCCCTCGGCCCGGTTGCCTGGAATTTCTGCACGCTCGCCGGAGCGCAAGGGGACGGTGGGGATGGTCAGTGAGGAGTGTTTTCGTGATTTTCAAGCGGGCATCGAATATTGCGGATGGCCGTTATCAGTTATAAAATTTAAGCATGCGGATCTACTTCGACATGTGCAGCTTGCAGCGTCCACTGGACGATAAATCCCAGTTGCGAGTGTTTGTCGAAGCGCAAGCCGTATGAGGGGTGTTGGCTTTATGTGAGGGGGGAACGGTGCAACTGGTTTCGTCAGATGTACTGGTTTTCGAGAACGACGCAAACCCGGATCCCATCCGCCGGGATTTTGCCGCCCAAGCGTTGGCCTTGGCGAATCAGATCGTTCGGGCCGATCATGTTGTGCAGGCCCAAGCTCGGACGTTTGTCGAAGCTGGTGTCAAGCCGTTGGATGCATTGCATCTGGCTTCGGCGATTGCGGCGCAAGCCGATTTTTTCTGCACGTGCGACGACCGGTTGTCGAAGAAGGCACGGTCCCTGGATACGGCACCAACCAGAGTTATTTCCCCCCTCGAATTGATCTCGGAAATTCAACCATGACGATCGAACTTAAACCGCTCAGCGAGGTCAATCACCTGGCAATTCGCCTGCTCTCGGAGCAGATGGGGATTGTCGACACACTGCGGTTTGTGAACCAATTCACGACTGGCCAAGGGGACTATACAAAAGAGCGGGATGCGCTGATACACGGCTTGACTCTGGACGAAATTGTCTCGGCGATCGAGAAAAAGCATTCGGGTCAAAAATCAAACGACTGAAACTTGGGGACTCACGACTTCAAATTCTTGCGAGTGTCGTACCTGCAACTGCTCTGGAAATACGACGTCGAGTTTGATGAGCGCTGCCGATGGAAACGACGTTCTGCCGAGCCCAGGCAGAATTCAGCGACGTTTGGGGGAGGCCCGTTTCTCGGCCAGGGCGTGTTATGCTGCGGTGCCTGCGCGAATGCCCTCTGAGCAAGCAGCCCAGCGAGCTGCCGGGTTTATCCCGGCGGTATCCGTTTCGACTCCAAACACTGGATGAATCCGCGAATCCGCTTGGCTGGGTTGTCTGGGATTTCTGCACGCTCGCCGGAGCGTCTCACAACCGCGAGTGTTCCCGCGCCAATTGCTGTGTCGGCACATTCGGCCGCTGTCACCGATCCACGTCGATACCACCGGGATAAACCCGGTGGCTCGCTCGCGTCAGCACAGCACCACCCCGTCGCAGGCGTCGTCCAACGGGCCGGGCACAATGCCTGTGGGGTGCATCCACGATGAAAGCCGAACTTGGTTCGCGCAAGAGGAATCGGATATGCTGCCAGAGGTGCGGTGTGTCCAAGTGTCCGAGATCCACATTGCTCGCCGCGTCCAGGTAACGGCTGTCGTTAAACCCCAATTCGGAGTTCTATCACCAAAATGACGAATGACTGGGAAAACCGGACGGAGACGTGTG
The DNA here is from genome assembly GCA_018242565.1 of Planctomycetota bacterium. Taxonomy (GTDB): domain Bacteria; phylum Planctomycetota; class Planctomycetia; order Planctomycetales; family Planctomycetaceae; genus JACQFH01. The sequence continues at coordinate 4,710 of JAFEBR010000197.1, forward strand.
ACTTCTGGATCGGTGTGTTTCGCAATGAAGGTGCATTTTCGGAGTACGTCAGCGAGGACCCGGAATACTATCTGCGCATGGACAACGATCTTAAACTTGCACTCTCGAAATTTATCACAGATCAGGGCGAGCAATCGTACGACCATGACCTGATGGAAATGGGATTCAACGCCGAAGCCCAAACGATCAAGGAGCTTGTTGATGGGTACTCGTATTCAGATCAATATGGCGACGAGTTAGAACTACGGGCATCGCAAATCGAACTCTCTGGCGTCAACTCGTTTCTATTCATTCGGGCTGGAGAAATTCAGAATCCGCGATCGGTGCAAACGGAGCAGTTCGATTTTCGATACGTCGGACGAATAACCTACAAGATCTGAAGCCGGACAAGTATCTACGCCATGACAATGCAGCGAACCGGAACCGACAGGAGTGCTGGTTTATCGCCGAGTGTGGTTGTGAACGCCCAGTGGCCCTGGCCCCCCGGGCGGCATGGCGTCGCGTGAGTTGGGGGTTGTCTGACGATCGCCACGACAGAAAGGTCAGGGACATGCGCGAAATGACATTGCTCGATTCGGGTTGCCTCTCGGGTCTGCTCCTATTGTCCCTGGTGTTACCGCTGATGCTCTGTCGGCGCGTCTACGGAAAGTTGCCCACACGGCGTTCTGGGATGTGGACCGTTTGTCTTGGACAGGCGTTGCTCTTCCTCGCCGGGGTGGCTGTCCTGGTTTCTCCCCTTGCCGCGCCTTTCGCCGTGATCTGCGGAGCATGGAGTTGTGTCGTTTGTGCCGCGGTTCTGCAGCGTCAAGTTGGCAAGGTTTCTTCAGATCATGCCGCCTGACCAGGTGCTGCTGCGAACCTGGAATGGCATCGTGGTTATCATCATCTCATGCTTCGAGGCATTGAGCGTGGATGTTCGAAGGGAGAATGACCGAGTCCGCCATGCGTGATCATCAACCTGAAGAAGTGGTCCGCGAGTTCTGGCAACTGATGGCCACGAACGACTTCTCGTCGGTGCAAAGGGTGCTCGCTCCCGGGTTTGTGATGGAGTGGCCGCAATCCAAGGAACGTATCCGTGGCCCCGAGCGGTATTGCCAGATGAATGCGGAGTACCCTACTACTGGACGCTGGAGTTTCTGTGTCAATCAACTGGTCGCCAGTGGCGACACGGTCGTTACTCAGGTGACCGTCACCGACGGTCAGCAGACCGCTGAGCCAATCTCATTCTTCACTGTGGCCGGCGGTAAGATCATCAAGCTTGTCGAGTACTGGCCTGAGCCATTCGCTTCTGCCGACAATCGGCGTCACCTCGTTGAGTTGATGGGGTAACGCTGGAAATGGGCGGATTCTGTGTGCCGCTCGAAAAGGATACGAAGGGCACAGTACGTTGCGCGCAGTGGCCGTCTTGCCGGCTCAGGTTTCGGTAGTTTGGAACTGTTGTTTCCATTTCTGAATGTCGTTTGGACATCAGGGGGGAAGTTTGGGGGGCTGTGCGGCCGGGACGCTGGAAGCCTGCACCGTTTGCCCACGGGGTGGCGAGATGTTTGCCCGGCGTGGAACTGGAGCTTCGAGGCGTTCCTTGAGTTCAAGTGGATAGTCCGGGAAATTGCCCCGCAGACAATGGCCACCGGGCGAGCATCATCTATTCGAACACTGCGTCAACCAGGCTGGAAATGCCTGGTTGGCAACCGTCGTTGGAGGTCGGACCCGAATCGTGGTGATTTCGGATTCGCGGCAATATCGGCGGGCGATGGGATAGCCGCGGGTCAGGCGGGGTCTCCGAAGGCGGCCAGGACCAGCGGCGCGACTTCGTTGCCGACGAGGTTCGCGATGTCATCGTAGTTCAGGATATACCACGCCTGGCTCTGGGCATGCGGCTGAAATGATCGGACAAAGTTGTAGGCTCGCCCCAGGTCGGCGTTGTCGCAGTCGTTGAACTTGGCGCACGCGGCCTCGACGCGTTCAGGCCAGCGATCGTAGCGGAAGTGTTTGCCGTCGGTCGGAAGGATCACCGTAGACAGGTCGCACTCATCGCTGAAGGTCACCTGCCAGATTTTGGCGGCGGCCCAGGAGACGCGAAGCATGTTATTCTGCCGAGCCCTGCCATAGGACTCGGAAAGTTCTGGATAGCCATAGCCGCCCCGAAACCAGGCTCCGTTGAGCTTGCCGACGAAGGCACAATCGACAAATGAAGATGCGTCGAAGTCCACTCCGCGAAAATCGCACGACAAAAACTGACACTGGTCAAACTCGGGCCTCTTGAAGATCGCACCCCGAAAGTTGCCGCGCTGAAAGACGCAGCCGGCAAAGACACTCATCCCAAACCCCAGTGCGGCCTGCCGAAATATGGCATGCCCGAATGAGCACCGGTCGAAGCGGTTGCCCCAGTCGGTGAACTCGTAAAAAGTCACATTGTCTGACGTTGCCT
>JAFEBR010000198.1 GCA_018242565.1 Planctomycetota bacterium
CCAATCGCGTTCACATAGGCGATGTTATAGGCCCCGTCGAATTCCTGGGCGAGCTCTTTCAGAAGTTGCACGAACGTCGGTCGTTTGCTCCCCGCAAACTCGCGACAGATCGAGTGCATAATGATTTCGGTGTCGGTCTCGCGGGCCAGATGAAATTCCGGTTGCGACTGCAACTGCTGCTGCAGGTCAGAATAGTTCGCCAGCTGGCCGTTAAAACAAAAGCTGAACCATTTGGTTTTTTCGATGTGCGAGCGCTCGAAGGGTTGCGCGTAACTGGCGTCTTCTTTGCCGCAGGTCGCGTAACGGACATGTCCGATCGCGGCGGTGCCGAACAATTGCGTCCGCAGGCTCTCCATTTCGGTGCGATTTCCCAGGCGAAACACCTGTTCTACCGATCCGACGTCTTTATGCGTGACGATCAGCTGATGCCGCTGCGGGTTGAACGAAGACATTCCGGCAGCCAACTGGCCTCTGTTCTGAACGTCCTGCAGCAACCGGGGCACCAGCGAAGCCGCGTGCTCGGGCTTTCGCTCTGTATCGGGCAGGTGGGGCAAGAAACGACTCAGGCCTCGATTCGGCAGGTGGTAGATCGCCACAATGCCGCATTCGTGATGCAGTTCGGCCATGTTCCTACAAACGCTTCCGTGAAGAGTGGGGGGGCGGTCCGCTGGGGGGCCTTATCATACTGATCGGGGCTTTTCATTACCAAGGTGGATTCCGGATTTTGAAATTCCAGCATGCCGACTTGCAGGTGAGCGCCGATTCGAGCTCGGCTCACATCAGTCGGTGCTTGTCCGTAGCTTGGCAGTGATCGCCAGCCAGAGCGCCCACGTTAGTTGAGCAGGACCTTTCCGGGTTGGCGACCTGGTGAAAAATGAGGACGCCACACGCGCCCGCATCGACTCAAAAGAGGTCAAAACAGGCCTGAATACGTGGAAATCTCCGCGCTGACAGGACGGCCCGAGTTCCCTATGATCCCGCCATGCAACCTACAGCGAATCTGGTTCGCCGCGAGATTGTCGCCTCGGCGAAAACACTGGTGGTCAAAGTCGGAACGAATGTGTTGTCGAAAGAAGACGACACGCTCGATGACAGTCGATTTGCGGCGCTCGCGGCCCAAATGCATGCCGTGCGACAATCCGGGCGGCGTGTCGTCCTCGTTTCAAGCGGCGCGATCGGGGCGGGAATCGGATTGCTGGGCCTCGAGAAACGGCCCGATGATCTGCCCCATCTGCAGGCGGCCGCGTCGGTCGGCCAGGCCCATCTGATTCATCGATATGACGACGCCTTGCAGGTCTACGGATATCACGCCGCGCAGTTGCTGCTGACCGCCAACGACTTTCGCCGTCGGGCCCGCTACCTGAACGTCCGCAACACGCTGCGGACGCTGTTTGAATACAATGCCATTCCGATCATTAACGAGAATGACACGGTCAGTGTCGAAGAAATCCGATTCGGAGATAATGACCGACTGGCGGCGCTGGTGACCAACCTGCTGGAATCGCCGCTGCTCGTCATCCTGTCGGTCATTGATGGACTCTACACGGGCGACCCCGACGATCCGAACAGCCGATTGTTGCCGGTCGTGGAAGATCTGGATCAGTCGATTTTGGGCATGGCGGCAACCACCAAGAGCCGACGTGGCACGGGGGGGATGCAAAGCAAACTCGAAGCGGCCCGCACCGCGACCGCCGTGGGGGAAAGTGTGATCATTGCCAACGGCCGCGAACCCAACGTACTCGAGCGGATTCTCGCTGGCGAAGAAATTGGCACGCTGTTTCTGGCCAAGGGGGAGTCGATCCCTGCCTGGAAACGCTGGATTGGTTATTCGTTGCCACCGCGCGGCAAATTTGTGCTGGATGATGGGGCCTGCAAGGCCATTGCCCAGCGGGGGCGGTCACTCCTCGCGATCGGCATCGCCGCGATCGAAGGCGAATTCTCGAAGGGCGAGGTCGTATCCCTTGCCGACAAATCAGGAGTGGAATTCGCCCGGGGACTCACCAACTTCAGTTCACAGGATGTCCGGCGGATTGCTGGCAAGCGGACCGATCAGATCGCCGAGATCCTGGGCAGCCTGCAGTACGACGAAGTGATTCATTGCGACAACCTCGTCGTAACGAGTTAAGGCCCCGTCTGCCGGGTTGGGTGTCTGTCGAAAGTCACAAGGGCCGCGCCAGGTTGTAAAGCCAGGGGCAGACACCCCGCGGCGGAACTCATGCAGGCTGCGGACCGGCCTCGGCGGCCTCCGCGGTCGCTGCCGCGGGGCTGTGTTCGGTCAACTGCAGGTACGCCGCGCCCGCCACCAGGGTGGCAAACGGCCCGGTCGCAAACGATACCACCGTGCCGGCCACCGGCACGAAATGTGGCAGCAGTTCGAGAACCAGCGTGGTCAGTGCCAGCAAGGAAATGTTCCAAAATCCCGCCGCCCAGACAATCTGCTGTCCTTTCGACAGGGCTTCGCCAATGCCGACCCGTTGATCCGCCAGGATGTAAAACGGAAACATCCACACCACCATCAAATACAGCCCGGGGGCAAGGCATAATGACAGGCCGACGAGAACGCCCGACAGAGTCAGGAAGAACAAGCCGACGGTGGACCAGAACCGATCGAATGGCACAAACAGGTCACTCAGGTCGGCGACATGATCTTCACGGCGTAGCGCCTGCAGCGACAAGAACACCAAGCCGGTCAGCATTGGCCCGGCGAGGATAAATGCGGTGACCGCTGAAACGGCCGAAAACAACAAGCCCGCGACCATCAGGAGTAGCCAGTTTCTGGCGAAGACCGACCAGGCGTCGGAAAAGCAACGTTCCAGATTCAATTTCATGGCAAAAGATCAACGCAGTGTGCTGGGGAAGTCCATGGTGTCTGATCACTGATTCGCCACAGCCACGGAGATCTTGACCGAAATCTTTTCAGGAATGGTTCCGACCAGAAAAAACGAATTTTGAAGGTCTCATGGTGTGCCAGTTTACGCAGAAACGGTGTTTGGGCAACACGTCGAAGACTCGCCGCGGCGGTCGCGGGAACATCCGCGCGGTCCGTGGGGCATCCAGCGACCACTACGGCGTCGTGCTTTTCTCGGCGTTTTCCAAAGATTCCACGTTTCGGGAGCCAACCGTGGCGTGCAACGGTTCGTCGCCTTAACTTAAGCCGCAGTTTGCCGGGACGTCGCTTCGATTGGTGCTCGTGAATTCGAATCGAGCCTGGGGGCGGAACTGCGGGGTAACGAAGCCGTTGTTAGTTCTTCCTCGCGATTCGTGGCGACTCAGGTCAGCACGACGTTTTTCGCGACGTGCACCAATGATTTCCAATTTTTCGCGATGACCGCGACACCCACCACGGGACACTCTCCGTGGTGGGTGCCAGACCATCAATCCCTTTTCGAATTGCCAAAGATCTTCGCACCCGGCTCGTGTCGAAACGAAACAGGGGTGTTACGACTGAACACTGCTATTCGTTATTTCCACACCACGTTCCCGCGCTTTGCGGATAAGCTTCCGCTCCCGCCGAGCCTGCCTCCGCCGTTCACGTTTCGTAAGCGATGGCACGGGGGCCGAGACGCCAGTTTTCGCGGCGTTCTCCAAAGATTCCGAGTTTTGCGCGCTGGCCGTGGCGAGCGACTCTTCCGTAGCGTTGGCTTCAGCCGAAGTCTGATGTGACGCCGATTCGACTGGTGCGGGCGATTCCAAATCCACCATGGAGTCGATACTGCTGGGTGGCGCGGCGGTCGTCTGCTCTTCCTCGCGATCCGTGGCGGCTAAAGCCACCACGACGGATTTCGCATTTCCCGCGGCTTTCTCCAAAGATTCCGCGTTTTGCGCGTCCGTAGCTTTGGCTTGAGCCGAAGCGTGACGTGACGCTGATTCGAGTGGTGCAGGCGATTCCAAATCCACCGCCGAGTCGCGACTGCTGGATGGCGCGGCGGTCGTCCGCTCTTCCGCGTCACCCGTGGCATCTAACGCCCACACGTGGTTTTTCACATTTCTCCCGGCATTCTCCAAAGATTCCACGTTTCGCGCGTCCGCCGCGGTGCCGGGAAACGACCATTCCCAGCCTCCGTCCTTGCCGAAGCCGGGGCGCTTGCGGATCTCGACTCCCATCCGAAACGCCGTGGCGCGGATCTGCTTCGGGCTGAACCCTTTGTATTGCCCCTCATGCATCACATCCGCCGAGGGCTGCGGGCCGTTCCGCAGCAACTGGTTCAGACACCCCTGCAGCCTGGTCTCCCACCCCAGCGGATCCGCCGGG
>JAFEBR010000199.1 GCA_018242565.1 Planctomycetota bacterium
ACCGGCCTGCCGGGCATGGCCTATGTGCGACTCGATCCGCAGATTGAGTGGCCCGCCGTCCTGGAAGTGAAACTTCCGCAATGACTCACGACCGATCTACGACCGTGGCGGCCACGGCAAGGCCGGTACAGGTCGCACGTTTGACCGACATCAGATTGCAGTACGGCGAGAGGCTCGCCCTGAATTCCATCACCCTCGATCTACCGGCGGGGAAAATGGTCGGGCTGATTGGGCCGGATGGTGTCGGCAAATCCAGCCTGCTCTCGCTGATCGCCGGTGCCCGTGCGATCCAGACCGGACGGGTCGAAGTGCTCGGCGGCGACATGGCTAAAGTACGCTACCGCCGGGCCGTCTGTCCACGCATTGCCTACATGCCCCAGGGCTTGGGTAAGAACCTCTACAACACGCTGTCGGCGTTCGAGAATATCGATTTCTTTGGAAGCCTGTTCGGCCACGACCGCGCCGAACGGGAGCGCCGCATCGACGACCTGCTCAACAGCACTGGTTTAGCGCCGTTTCGAGACCGCCCCGCCGGCAAACTCTCTGGCGGCATGAAGCAGAAGCTCGGGCTGTGCTGCGCGCTCATTCATGACCCGGATGTGCTGATCCTCGATGAACCGACCACTGGTGTCGACCCGCTGTCCCGCGCACAGTTCTGGAATTTGATCGGGCGAATTCGCGGCAACAGTCCCGGCATGAGCGTGCTCGTGGCGACAGCATATATGGAGGAGGCCGCCCGCTTCGACTGGCTGGTCGCGCTCGATGCGGGCTGCGTGCTGGCCGCCGGCACGCCGCAGGAATTGCTGAAGCAAACCGGTACAAGTTCCCTTGAGGAGGCGTTCATTGCGCTGCTGCCAGAGGATCGCCGCCGCAGCCATCAGCCAGTGGTGATCCTGCCTAGGAAGAGCGATGTGAACGACGATGTCGCGATCGAGGCGAAGGATCTAACGATGCGCTTCGGTGACTTCGTCGCGGTGGATCATGTGAGCTTCCGCATTGCACGCGGCGAGATCTTCGGCTTTGTCGGTTCGAATGGCTGTGGCAAGACCACAACCATGAAAATGCTGACCGGTCTGCTGCAGCCCAGCGCGGGGGAGCCCTGGCTGTTTGGCCGGGCGGTGAACCCCGATGATCTGGAAACCCGCCGACGTGTCGGTTACATGTCCCAGGGGTTCTCGCTCTATTCAGAACTGACGGTGCGGCAAAACCTCGCGCTGCACGCAAAGCTGTTCAAAGTCCCCGCCGACCAGATCGCGAGTCGCATAGACCGAATGGCGACAGATTTCGATCTGGCCGACGTCATGGATTTGCTGCCGGACTGCCTACCGCTTGGTCAGCGTCAGCGTTTGTCGCTCGCGGTGGCAATGATCCACCAGCCGGAAATCCTGATCCTCGACGAGCCGACGTCGGGTGTCGACCCGATCGCTCGTGATGCCTTCTGGCGGATCATGATCAACCTCTCCCGCCGGGACAAAGTCACCATTTTTATCTCGACTCATTTCATGAACGAGGCGCAACGCTGCGACCGCATCTCGCTGATGCACGCCGGAAGAGTGCTGGCCACCGACATCCCCACCGTCCTGGTGGAAAGACGCGGCGCAAATACGCTGGAAGACGCCTTTATCGGCTACCTGGAAGAGGCCGTTGTGGAAGGGACACCATCGAAGTTGCTGGTATCCGAGCATCCCGCATTGCTCCCTACCGCACTAGCCGCCCAGTTCACCGGCGTTCGACGCAAAAAACTCGGCTTCGATGTTCGCCGCATGTTCAGCTACACGCGACGCGAGGCCCAGGAACTCCGCCGAGATCCAATCCGTGCGACGCTGGCACTACTGGGTAGCGTCATTCTGATGATTGTCATGGGCTACGGGATCAACCTTGATGTGGAGAACCTGTCGTTTGCCGTGCTCGATCGCGACGATACCACCACCAGCCGCGGCTATGTGCTCAATCTCGCCGGTTCGCGTTACTTCGACGAGCGTGCACCGATTTCTGATGACGCCGAATTGGACCGGCGCATGCGCACTGGCGAACTGAGTCTGGCAATCGAGATTCCCCCCGGTTTCGCCCGCGATCTGGGTCGCGGTGATCCGGTGGAAATTGGTATGTGGATCGACGGTGCCATGCCGCAGCGTGCCGAAACCGTGCAGAGCTATGTGCGTGGAATGCATGCCGGCTGGTTGGCCGAAATGGCCTCTCACCGGTTCGGTGACCCTCTCCCCACGGAATCGGTCAACATCGAGACGCGGTTTCGCTATAACCCTGACGTCAAGAGCCTGGTGGCGATGGTGCCGGCAATGCTCCCGTTGCTGTTGTTGATGATTCCAGCAATTCTGACCGCGCTCAGTGTGGTACGGGAGAAGGAGCTTGGCTCGATCGTCAACCTCTACGTCACGCCGGTTACCCGGCTGGAGTTCCTGCTCGGCAAGCAACTGCCCTATGTCGTGCTGGCGATGGTCAACTTCTTACTCCTTACTCTGCTGGCGGTCACGGTGTTCGGCGTTCCGATGAACGGAAGTTTCTTGGCGCTGAGCGCCGGTGCGCTGTTGTTTGTCATCTCGTCAACTGCGATGGGGTTGCTAATCTCCTGTTTCATACGCAGTCAAATCGCCGCCGTCTTTGGTACGGCCATCGGCACGATGCTGCCTGCCATGCAGTTCTCTGGCCTGCTTGATCCGGTTTCCTCATTGGAAGGGCCAGGCGCGCTGATCGGCCGCGTCTATCCGGCCACTCATTTCCTGACGATCGCCCGCGGCACCTTTTCCAAGGCCCTGACCTTTTCCGATCTGCACGCGTCTTTCATTCCTTTGCTGTTGACCATCCCGATTTTGACGGGGCTGTGCGTGATGCTGTTGAAGAAACAGGAGTCATAAGCATGTCCATGGCAAACATTCTCCACTTAGGCATAAAGGAGTTACGCAGCTTGAGCCGCGACCCGGTCATGCTGGTGTTGATCGTCTATGCCTTTACTTTGTCGATCTATTCGCGAGCGAAGGCTCAGCCCGAAACGCTCAACAAGGCGCCGATTGCGATCGTTGATGAAGACCAGTCGCCACTGTCAGCACGGATCGTCGGCGCCTTCTACCCGCCGTATTTCCTGCGGCCGGTGATGATTACCCACGCCGAAATGGATGCCCGGATGGACGCCGGGCTTGACACGTTTGCCCTCGACATACCGCCCGAATTCCAGCGCGACGTGCTCGCTGGGCGAGCGCCGTCGATTCAGCTCAACGTCGATGCGACCCGGATGAGCCAAGCCTTCAACGGCAGCGGCTATATTCGGACGATCGTTAGCGACGAGGTGCAGGCATTCGTACAACGCCACCGTCAGAATACGACTCCCACGGTAGATCTGGCATTGCGTGTGCGATTCAACCCGTCGCTGACCAAATCTTGGTTCGGCGCGGTGATGGAGATCATCAACAAAGTGACCATGCTATCCATCGTGCTCGCCGGTGCCGCGCTGATCCGCGAGCGCGAGCACGGCACGATCGAACATCTGCTGGTGATGCCAGTGACGCCGTTCGAAATTATGAGCAGCAAGGTCTGGGCGATGGGCTTGGTCGTTCTCGCCGCCAGCGCCTTGTCGCTGACATTCATCGTGCAGGGGCTGCTGTCGGTGCCAGTCGAGGGCTCGCTCGCGCTGTTCTTCACCGGCGCGGCGCTGCATCTGTTCTCGACCACTTCAATGGGTATCTTCATGGGCACGATCGCCCGCTCGATGCCACAGTTCGGACTGCTGCTGATGCTGGTACTGCTGCCGTTGCAGATGCTGTCCGGCGGCATGACGCCCCGCGAAAGCATGCCCGAGTTCGTCCAGGTCGTGATGCAGGTGGCACCGACCACCCATTTTGTTTCGCTCTCTCAGGCGATCTTGTATCGGGGCGCAGGCCTGAATGTGGTGTGGCCGCATTTTATTGCCTTGACCCTCATCGGTGCCTGCTTGTTCGGTGCCGCGTTATCCCGTTTCCGCAAAACCATCGGGATAATGGCATAAGCAGAAACCATGCCGCAGCATCTGATCGTCAACCGAGGTGTCGCACGTGTTGCAATTTGACTTTGACAACAGCATCGCCCACTGCGTGTGCATGACGGCCCATTGCTGTGTGCGTACACTGACCCGGAAACTGGCTCCGCTGGGTCTCACTGCACAGCACGCACGAATTCTGTACAGGTTGCATCGTCAAGGCGAGATGTCGCAGACCCAACTTGCCGACGCTCTGCAAATTGAAAACGCGACACTCTCGGGAATATTGCGGCGAATGGAACGCATGGGCTGGACTTGTCGAGTCCCCTGTGGCCGCGACCGCCGCAGGAAGCTCGTTCGTGAAACCGCAAAGGCCCAACGGTTGTGGCAAAAGCTGTGCGAAAGTTTTCGGGCGGTCGAAACATTAGCGATTGCGAACATTTCGGAGACTGAATTGAACAAAATCAAAGGGTTGCTCAAGCGAATCGGAACAAATCTGCGACTAAACTGACGGAGTATCGCGCGTAGACGTACTATTCAGACAGTTCCCGCGTATTCTTTGCTTGGACCTTATGTGGCGTTCGATATCTGCCGAATTCGACAGAACTGGCGGTCGCCCAGTCAACGCCACATAACAGTCTTCGCAACATAAGATCCACCATACTACGACAACGTGATGTACGCCGAGTGCTCTAACTTCTTTTATGTCTGGATGAAGCGTTGTCTCGGC